>CAVIJY010000030.1:0-22280 GCA_963643215.1 Lachnospiraceae bacterium
CCATCTTTGAGGCAAACAAAAACCCCCAGCGTATCATTGAGCTGCTCTCTATGATCGGAGGCGAGAAGATCGAACCGGGGAAAACCTTGATCATTTTCGATGAAATTCAAGAATGTCCGGAAGCTCTGAATACTCTAAAATACTTCAAGGAGAAAGCGAACGAATATCATGTGATCGCCGCAGGCAGCCTGCTGGGCACGCTTTTGGCAAAGCCGAAATCCTATCCTGTGGGCATGGTGAATCTTCTGGACATCTATCCGCTGACCTTTGACGAGTTTCTGGAGGCTACCGATCCCAGTCTGTATGCCTTTTATGGGAGTGTCCAAAAAGATCAGCCAATTGAGGAAATCTTCCACAATCGTCTGCTGGAAGCCTACAACTACTACCTAATCATCGGCGGTATGCCGGAATGTGTATCCTCGTGGGTCAAGTACAAAGACCCTGCTAAGGTCTCGCAGATCCAGCGAGAATTGATCGAAGTCTACGAAAATGACTTTTCCAAGCACAACGGCAAGGTAAACAGCGGACGTATCCTTATGGTGTTCCGCAGCATTGTGGCACAGCTTGCAAAGCCAAATGAGAAGTTTATGTACGGAGCCGTCCGGGAGGGCGGAAGAGCCAGAGATTTTGAAGAAGCGATAGAATGGCTTGTCTCAGCAGGTATGCTGAACCGTGTCTACAATGTATCCAAGATGGAGCATCCGCTGTCTGCCTTTGACAAGCTGGACCAGTTCAAGCTCTTTGTCTTTGATACCGGGCTTCTCAAGCACATGGCGGGCGTTGACAATGCCGCCATTCTGCTGAAATCGGACTATCAGTTCAAAGGTCAGTTGACCGAAAACTATGTTTTGCAGCAGCTTCGCGGACAGTTTGAGGTTGAACCTCGCTACTACTCCGACAAAAACGGTGAGATTGACTTCGTATTGCAAAGCGGTATGGAAATCGTTCCTGTTGAAGTTAAGAGCGGCGAGGACAGATCAGCCCCATCTTTCAAGAGGTACGTCACAGAACGCAAGCCAAAACATGCTTTCCGTTTCTCCAAGCGCGGCTATCGCAAGGACGGAGATTTCACCAATCTGCCCCTTTACCTTGCTCGGAAGACAAAAGAGCTGTTATAAGAACAGATACAAGTATCTGAGGGTGGTGGTGGTGGTCATCGTTCTGCCGGGGAAAATCTCTTGAAAAAATAGGCTTCATCCCATACTATTTAGGCGTGAGGTAATGATATGTCAAAATTTTAAGTTTTATGAAAATGCCTCAGGTGAGCAACCAGCTAAGGCTTTCCTTTTGAATCTAGATTATAAGATGAGAGCTAAGATGATCAATACAATAGCGATTCTGTCGGATAATGGGCATGAACTTCGCGAGCCTTATTCTAAGCATCTTTCGGAGGGCATTTTTGAGCTAAGAGCTAAGGTCGGTTCAGACATAACGCGGGTATTATATTTCTTTTATGTTGATAGACAGATCATTCTCACAAATGGATTTATCAAAAAAACGCAGAAAACTCCGCAGAGCGAGATTGACAAAGCAAAAAGCTATCGTGCAGATTATCTGCGTAGAAAGGAGGGCAGCAAATGAACGCAAGTTTCGATGATTTCCTGCAGGAGCAGATGCAGGACGATGA
The DNA here is from genome assembly GCA_963643215.1 of Lachnospiraceae bacterium. Lineage (GTDB taxonomy): Bacteria > Bacillota > Clostridia > Lachnospirales > Lachnospiraceae > Darwinimomas. The sequence continues at coordinate 1,628 of CAVIJY010000030.1, forward strand.
GTTTCGCAGGGAGTATGAGGCGCTCCAACCTGAACGAGCCGTTATCCAAGCGATGATAGATGCGAGACGAACTGCCGGTCTTACGCAGAAAGAGCTTTCCGAGCGCACTGGAATTGCACAGGGGGATATCAGCAAGCTGGAGAACGGCAATGCGAACCCGTCAGTCCGTACATTGCAGCGACTTGCCCGAGGCATGGGGATGACGCTCAAGGTGGAATTTCTTCCAAATACGGCAGTAAGCAGTACATGAGCTGTGGGAGAAATCAAGCTAAAGCTCATAAGTAAACCTGAATCTCACCATTCGCCGCATTTCGGAATGCTGCATTTCCGTGACAATACAGCAATCTTAAACCTGCTTTTTCGTGCATAAAAGCAAGTCTCAAGATTGCTTTTTCGTGCATAGGAAATTATTCACCTCCCGCTTTATATGGCGGAGTTGCTATAGGAGTGTTACGGGTAAGCAACTTTTGCATTGCAAAGGAAGCTCTGTGATGTGCCGATACGCGTTGTTTACTGCGTATCCTTCCCCTTGACCTTCAGCCGGCTCAGGGCTCTTGCGAGTGTAGCTTGGGCGGCATGGTACTCGCGCCTGCTCTGCTTTTGCAGCAGCTCCTCCCGGGCATGCTCGGCGGCGCGCTTTGCACGGTTGGCATCGATCTCCTCCGGGCGCTCCGCTGTATCCACGAGCACCAGAACATCATTACTCTCTATCTTGGTCAGTCCCGCAGATACAGCTACAGGCTGTGTATCGCCGCCGGGGATGCGATATGTGAGCTTGCCCGGTACAACTGCCGTTATGATCTCAATATGATCGGCCATGATGCCATACTGTCCGGCGGGGGTAGGTATGACAAGGGATTCGCACGGCCCCTCGTATATGACTCTGTCGGCCGCAAGTATATGAAGATTAAACTGCTTCATGCTCAGGCCTCCGTCTTTGTCATTGCGGAATCGGACTGGTCTGCCTTCATCTGTTCCGCCTTTCTGATCACATCGTCTATGGTTCCTACATTGTAGAAGGCTGCCTCCGGATATTGATCCATCTCGCCGTCTATGATCGCCTTGAAGCCCTTGATGGTCTCGGAGAGCGGTACATAGATGCCGGGTATACCTGTGAACTTCTCAGCCACATGCGTCGGCTGAGCGAGAAACCGCTGGATCTTCCTTGCCCGTGTGACGACGGCCTTGTCATCCTCGCCAAGCTCGTCCATGCCGAGTATAGCGATGATATCCTGCAGCTCATTATACTTTTGCAGAGTCTCCTGTACGCGGCGTGCGACCTCGTAATGCTCCGCACCCACGATATCCGGCTCCAGTATACGCGAGGTGGAGGCCAGCGGATCTACGGCCGGATATATACCCTGCTCAGAGATTTTACGGCTGAGAACGGTTGTAGCGTCCAGATGGGTGAAGGTGGTCGCGGGAGCAGGGTCTGTCAGATCGTCGGCAGGGACATATACGGCCTGCACGGATGTAACCGAGCCGTTCTTCGTAGATGTGATGCGCTCCTGAAGCGCGCCCATCTCCTCAGCCAGAGTGGGCTGATAGCCGACGGCGGAGGGCATACGCCCGAGCAGCGTGGACACCTCGCTGCCTGCCTGTACGAAGCGGAAGATGTTGTCTATAAACAGGAGCACATCCTTGTGCTCCTCGTCGCGAAAGTACTCGGCCATGGTCAGACCGGAGAGTGCGACGCGCATTCTGACGCCGGGGCTTTCATTCATCTGTCCGAAGACAAGAGCAGTCTTGTTTATGACGCCGCTTTCCTTCATCTCGTTCCAGAGATCATTGCCCTCGCGGCTGCGCTCGCCGACGCCTGTGAAGATGGAATATCCGCCATGCTCCATCGCCACATTGTGTATCAGCTCCTGTATGAGTACGGTTTTTCCGACTCCCGCGCCGCCGAACAGACCTATCTTGCCGCCCTTCGGATAGGGCTCCAGCAGGTCTATAACCTTGATTCCGGTTTCCAGTATTTCTACTACGGGGCGCTGATCCTCGAATCTCGGAGCTGCGCGATGAATATCCCAGTGCACCTCACTGTCTGATACGGACGCGCCGCCGTCTATAGGATCTCCAAGAACATTGAACATCCTGCCCAGCGTGCACTCGCCTACGGGAACCTGTATGCCGTGACCGTCTCCGGTCACCTCCATGCCGCGTACCAGATCCTCGCTTTGAGCCAGCATGATACAGCGTACAGTGTGACCGCCTATATGCTGCGCCACCTCCATGACACGATCCTTTCCCTTGACATTTACATGGAGGGCGTCCTTGATCCGGGGAAGCTGTCCCTGCTCAAACTCGCAGTCTATGACAGGCCCGGATATCGCTACTATCTTTCCTGTATTCATGAATCTATACCTCCCGAATCAGAGCTGTGCGTACACTTATCCGCACATGAAGCGGCAAGCCGCATCCCGGCATCGGCATCTGCATGCAGGGCGGCTTTCTTCTGACGGCTGAGTCTCTGTGCCTTGGCGCCGGAGGACACCTCGGTGATCTCCTGTGTGATTGCAGCCTGGCGAACCCGGTTGTATTGCATGGAGAGCTCGCCTAAAAGCTTCTGAGCATTTTGATTGGCGGAGCTCATGGCTGTCATTCTGGCATTTTGCTCGCTGCAGAAGCTGTCCACGAGAGCGCTGTAGATAAAGCCTGTGATATAGCTCTGCATCGCATTATCCAGCACATTCTGCACAGAGGGATAGAACCGGAACACCTTGGCTGTCTGTACATCGGGCGAGCCGCCGGTGAATTGCGCACGGTGGAAGGGCAGCAGACGGGTTGATATGGCTACCCCCTCCATATTGCTCTTCATATCCGTATATATGACAAATATCTTATCTACTTTGTTTCTGTCGAACAGATCAAGAAGCAGTGCGGAGATCTCGCGGGCTCTGTGCATGGTAGGGTTCTGAGCCGTGTACAGAAAGCTTTTCTCCACGGGTATGTGATGCTGACCGAAATACTGACGCCCGTATTCGCCTACAACGAAGAGCTTGGTATCAGAATGCTCCGAGAGCAGCCGTTCCGCCTCATGTATGACATTGAGATTGTAGGAACCTGCCAGTCCCTTATCTGCCGTGATGACGAGGCATGCGTAGGTGTTGTCAGGTGCGGGACTGCCGTCAAGCGGATAGAAATATCTGCTTTCCACATCTCCGGCGGTACGAAAGATTCGTTTTATCTCACTCTGAAGGGCGTTGAAATATGGTCGGGTTTTGTCAAGCTCGGCCTTTGCCTTCTTCATCTTTGTAGAGGCTATGAGATACATGGCGTTGGTTATCTTTTGCGTATCCCTGACGCTGCTCATGTGATCCTTGATTTCCTTAATGCCGGCCATCGCTGAGCCTCTTTCTTTCGCCGGCAAGAAACTCCTTTGCACACGCAAGGACAGCATCGCGCTGCTCATCGGTCAGGACTCCGGTCTGCTCGATCTGACGGCATGTCTCGGCCAGTCGGGACTTTGTATATTCCGCGGTATCAGATGCAACAGATCGAACACTGGCAGTCGGAACATCCTGATACAGATGTCCGAGACCCGTGATAAGAAGAAGTATCTGATCTATCTGCGCCAGAGGATGATTCTGAGGCTGCTTGAGCAGTTCCATAAGACTCTTGCCTGCTGCAAGCTGATTCTTGGTTGTGTCATCAAGATCACTTGAGAACTGGGTAAATACCTCCATCTCACGATATTGTGCCAGCTCCAGTCGGATAGCCCCGGCTGCCTTTTTCATGGCCTTTGTCTGGGCATCGCCGCCTACACGCGAAACCGACAGTCCCACATTGACGGCCGGTCTTTGTCCGGCAAAGAACAGATCGCTTTCAAGGAATATCTGTCCGTCTGTGATTGAAATGATATTGGTCGGTATATAGGCTGATACATCGCCGGACTGTGTCTCCACAATGGGGAGAGCAGTAAGGCTGCCTCCGCCGAGCGTGTCGGACAGATGTGCCGAGCGCTCCAGAAGCCTTGAGTGAAGATAGAAGACATCACCGGGATATGCCTCACGGCCCGGGGCACGCTCAAGCAGCAGACTCAGGCTTCGGTATGCTATGGCATGCTTGGACAGATCGTCATACACTATGAGCACATCCATGCCCTTGTTCATGAAATATTCTCCGAGAGCGCATCCGGCATACGGAGCTATGTACTGAAGCGGAGCAGGATCACTGGCTGTTGCGGCTACTACGATGGAATAGCGCATGGCATCGTGCTTTTTAAGCGTCTGCGTCAGCTGCGCGACAGATGAGGCCTTCTGTCCTATAGCTACATAGATGCATATTACATTCTTGCCCTTCTGATTCAGTATGGTATCAAGGGCAATGGTGGTTTTTCCCGTCTGGCGGTCTCCGATGATCAGCTCTCTCTGACCCCTTCCGATGGGAAACATGGCATCGATAGCCAGAAGTCCCGTCTCCATGGGCTTATTGACGCTTTGCCGGTCTATGATGCCGGGAGCGGGAGATTCAACAGGATAATATCCCTCAGCCTGAATCGGATCGCCGCCGTCTATGGGATTGGCGAGCGCATCAACTACGCGTCCGACGAACTCGGAGCCAACGGGGACTCCGGCTGTCTTGCCGGTGCGATATACCGGGCTTCCCTCACATATATCTCTGTCATCGCCGAACAGAATGCAGCCTATGTGATCACGCTTCATATCCTGCACCATGCCGCGTGTGCCGCCGGTAAATATAAGTATCTCTCCGTATGCGGCATGCTCCAGACCGCTTACGGTAGCGATTCCGTCTCCGACGGTGAGCACAAAGCCCGATTCCTCGGACATATCATATGGGGTCCAGTTCTCGACAGCCTCACGCATGAGAGATATGACATCGCCGTCCTTGCCGACAGCTGATTTCCAGGTTTCTCTCAGCTGCTCGAGGCGGTTTTCAAGTTCCATATCATTCATTTGGATTCTCCTTGGACTGCATCATCTTTGCAGCAGCGGCGACAGCCAGCTCGACGATATCCTCCCTCGCCTTCTGTACGGCCTTCTGACGCTCCTGCTCGGCAGTCGTATGTGCCTGGGCTATGATTTGATCCTTTTGAGCCCGAGCCTTATCCAGCACGGCCTCAGCCTCAACGGCGGCCTGTGCGGATGCTTTGCTGACTATCTCATCTGCCTGGGCATCGGCCTGATGAAGTCTGTCCTCGTATTGCTTTTTGAGCTCGTCTGCATGCGCAAGCTTTTTCTGAGCCTCGTCGTCCAGATTTTTGTAATATTCTGTTCTTTTGTCCATAAAATCCTTGACAGGCTTGTACAGCAGCATATACAGACCGCCGGCCAGTATGGCAAAGTTAAACATATGAAGCAGTATCTGCTGCCAGTTGATATTCAACGGAAGATTCATTGATGAGACCTCCATTACAGTACGAAGATGATGAGGATAGCAACGATCAGTCCGTAGATGATAGCCGTCTCTATGAAGACAAGACCGAGCATCAGAGATGTTCTGATATCTCCGGCGGCCTCAGGCTGACGGGAGATGCCCTCCGCCGATTTGGAGATGGCCATACCCATACCTACGGCACCTGCAGCCGCGGCGAGTCCTACGCAAAGCGCGGCTGCCATGGCCTTGCTTCCTGAAGCGCTGTCGGAGGCTGCCTGTGCGCCATCCTCCGTAACAGGAGTCTGCTCCGTCTGAGCAGCAGGCTGTGCGGGAACATCCGATGCGGGGCCTTTGTCGGCAGCCAGGGCAGAAAAGCAGAGTGCGAAGATAAATGCAGCAGTCATCAGCATGGTGAGTATCTTTTTCATTGATTTCATTTTATTTCCTCCTGAGCCCCCGAAAGCGGGGAATGATATTGTTGTTTATTCGGATACCTCTCCGTAGAACAGTGCGGTAAGCATGGTCAGGACATAGGCCTGAATCAATGCGTGAAGCAGAGTAAACATGACACCCACGACAACCGGAAGTGCGAAGCTGAGCGTCGTGTAGTAGTATACAAGCTCGGTTACCAGAAGACCGCTGAGCATGGCGCCGAACAGTCTGAAGCTCATGGATATGGGAAGTGAGAAGTCCTTGAGTGTTTTTCCCACGCCCTTAAGACCGTTTCCTGCTATACCGCCTGACATGATGGCCATATAGGACATGCAGCCCATGGCGATGGCTCCGTTTATATCGGAAAGGGGTGCAGGAAGGGAGATGGATGTACCCTGAGTTGTGACGGCCTGCAGACCTAAAAGCTCAAATAATGTGCTTACAAATATGTAAACTCCCGCGGCGAATATATATGCGCCAAGAAATTTGTTCCTGTGAGGACTGTTCGCTCTGGCAAGGCTGTCAAATGTGCCGACGAGCTCCTCGAGCAGAAGCTGAAATCTCCCCGGAATCAGCCTGAAGTGCGGGATGACCGCGATCCTGATGCATACGGCCGCTGCCAGCAGTATCCCGGTGACTGTATATGCCGATATGAGACCCGGATTTACCTGAAGCAGTCCGAAGAGACTGACGGTATTGGTTTCGTGCAATACAGCATCCTTCATAGTCAGAGTGATTGACTCGGTGTGTCCGCCCGGAGACTTGACACATATGCCTGCGATCAGCAGTAAGATCAGAATGAAGATCCAGCCGATGAGAAATGTGGTTCTTTGCTTTTTATTCATAGGCAGCTCCTTTCAACTCTCAAACCACGTATTCTACTTCTTACTTCCTTAAAGTCAAGCGAGACATTATTTAAGTTCACCGAATATACACAAAAATAATGGCCGTTCAGCTGAGACATCAAATATCATTCCCACGATGATCAGCCTGTTTTCATCAAAAAACCCCGCAGCATGCGGGGTTTAGTCTTGTGATGCTTTCATATCCGGTGAAGCATGCCTCGCATGAGTTAAATGCGTGCAGATTATTTCGTGCCGAAGATACGGTCTCCGGCATCGCCCAGACCGGGGCAGATGTAAGCGTGATCGTTCAGCTCTCTGTCGAGGTGACCCACATAGATCTGTACATCGGGATGAGCTTCCTTGAGCTTTTCAAGACCTTCGGGAGCAGCGATGATGCACATGAATTTAATCTTGCGGCCTCCGTGCTGCTTGATCTGAGTGATTGCATCCACGGCGCTTCCGCCTGTGGCGCACATGGGATCGGTAACCACGATGACCCTTTCCTCGATAGGATCGGGCAGCTTGCAGTAATACTCATGGGGAAGATGTGTGTCCGGATCTCTGTAAAGACCGATATGTCCGACCTTGGCGGTGGGAACCAGCTTGAGAAGTCCGTCAACCATACCGAGTCCTGCTCTCAGGATAGGAACTACGGCAAGTTTTCTTCCGGAAAGAAGCGGCGATTTTGTTTTTTCGATAGGAGTTTCGATCTCCACATCCTCTGTGATAAGATCGGAAAGTGCTTCATAGCCCATCAGCATCGAGATCTCTCCGACAAGCGCGCGAAACTCATTTGTTCCGGTGTCTTTCATGCGAAGAATGGTGATCTTGTGCTGCACGAGCGGATGGTTGTTGATAAATACGCCTCCCATATATGCCTCCTTGTAGGGAATGTTTGTAATGACCGCTTCCTGTAGAATCGGGTGCAAAGCCACAAAAGATTCTAGCACCCGCAGGATACGGATTCAAGACTGTTTCTTTGAATCAAATACGGCAGGCGTGTGTCCGCTGGGTTCAAGAGACGGATAAGCGCAGTTTGCTTCGGAGGTATGCTCGCCTGAATCGGAGTCGTGCTGTTTCTCAGCATGCAGATTCTCAAAGATATCCCGGGCATGGGGAGATTCGGCAAGTATGTCCGCCTGCCTTGCAAGACGCTTGTCTACGGTCTCTCTTATCAGCTGATATATGAATCCGAACACGGGAACACCGATGACCATGCCGACTACACCGAACATGCCGCCGAAGAAGAGAATCGCGAAAAGCACCCAGAAGGAGTCAAGGTTGGTCGCATTTCCCAGAATATGAGGCCCGAGGATGTTGCCGTCGAACTGCTGAAGTATGATGATGAATATGACGAAGACCACGCATTGAAGCGGATCTACGATCAGAACCAGAAGAGCCGAGGGTATCGCACCGATGAAAGGACCGAAAAACGGGATGATATTGGTTACTCCCACGATCACGCTGATCAGCACCGCATAGGGCATTTTCACAAGCGTGGTGAATGCAAGGCATATAAGTCCGATGATGAGCGAATCCAGAAGCTTTCCGTTTATGAAGCCCCCCATATAGTCATTGAGAATATGCCCCTGACGCATGATCCAGTCAGCGATCTGCTCCTCGCCATCCTCAAGATCCCGCCTGTATGGGAAAAGCGCGAGAATTATCATCTTGGTCTGCCTGAGAAATGTATCTGATTTATCAAGTATATATACGGTGATGATAAGACCTATGATGAGATCCTTGACGCCCACCAGCGCGGTCAGGATCCCTGATGAAAGTCCCGACATGATAATCTTGAGATTGGGAAATATCTGCTCGGTTGCGAAGATCTCGATCTCAGAGGCTATGTCCACAGAGCTGTTCTCCAGAATATTCAGGAGATATTCGTTGTCGGCGGCAAAATCGTTGAGCCATCCGAGTACGGTTTGATAATAAGACGGCGCGGCTGCAATGAGCGCGGTTATACTGTCGATCAGCTGGGGAACTATAAGCGCGAACAGGCCGTAGATAATGAGTATGGCTGTCACCAGACACAGAAATATGGATATCGCAACGGCTGTTTTCTTGCGCACGGCCGCCTGCTTCTCAGAGCATTCCGATATTCGGAAGAGACGGAAAAGTCTGGAGATAAGCAGCTTTTTGAGAGGCATGAGAAGATACGCGATGACAGCGCCGTATATGAACGGACTGACGATTGAAACGACAGCGGAGATCTCCTCCTTCAGATCATTGAAGCGATATACGAGAAAGAAGAAGAGTATGCAGGCTGATATCGTAAGAAAAAAAGCCAAGCCTCTCTCAAAGTAGTTTTTGAAGCTTCCCTTCATGGATCAGAGACCTCCGGTCGTAAAAAGAGTGGATAAAGCATGTCGCAAAGGCGGCAACGATGAGGGACGGTTTACTTACCCTCAAGTGAGAACTTGACTATGATATAGTCTCCGACAGCATGTGATACGGGGACGGAGTAATAGATGTTGCCGTCTTTTGAATAGCTGAAGCACTCAGGGAAATACTCGCCCTTTATCGGGAAATCCGCATTTTCAAAGAGCTTTTTGTAATAGTCGAGGTCGTAGCGGCTCCGGGTCTCCATGAACTCGCTTTTCTGATCAGGATTGTTGTCTCTGAACTGCACATCGGATGAGAGTACATAGCCTGCCTGCGTGTAAGGATCGGCATAGTCTGAGAATCCGAGATTCTTGAGAGTCTCTATATCGATGGTGTTGGTATAAAATACATTGTTGGGATGAGCAGCATCCGGCTCGTTGTAATAGCCGTCATAGGTTGCGCAGATCTGCTTTTTGTTGATGGTGATGATCTTGCATGTGATATCGACGGTTGCACCGTCCGAGAGACCCCAGCCCTTGATGGCCGAGACGGCATTGTCCATGAGCATCTTGTTGAGCTCGTCCTGCTTTGCGGCATCGGAGAGCCCGGAGACCACGGGATACTGGATCTTCATATCATCCTTTGTATATGTCTCGATGGTAGCCGTCACCATGGCACCGGCCTTGGACTCTGCCTGAGTTGTGGCAGCCTGAGTGGTCGGAGCCTGAGTTGTTGCGGCTGTCTCGGTCTGAGCCGCCGTAGTATGGCTGGAAAGATCAACCTCTTCATATTTTTTCTTGCATCCGGTGACAAGCGCTGCTGTCATACAGGTGATAAGTGCTATAGCCGCTATATTGTATCTTTTCATGATTACCTCCTTTTATGATACCGACAGGGTGATTATATCGTAAAGATGGTTCAGGTGTCAAAACACCCGAACCTCCGGTTACTCGGATTGTTTCGTGCTTCGCACTCCCACAATCCGGTCTCAATTCGGATTCCCGTGGGGCTTTCGCCCCACTTCATCCTCATTGAGAGGCGTGACTCTATCTCCCACCGACATGCCCCTAAAGGGACTAGCTACGCGTCGCGGCATGTCATGGGAGATGAGTTTTGACACTGTAACCAAAAATATGAAATTGTATGCAGAACCTGGTTAACATTTTATGAACCTTTATCGGCTTCCTGTATTTTTGTTCAGGTGATGAGAGGCGGCACGGGTTCATTTTCGGTACATTTGGAACGGGTCGCCCATATTGCGGGCACAGTCCAAATAAGCTAGAATGTAGCGGGTCGGGACGAGCTGCCCGGTCTGCAGAATATGTAATGGAGGGCTGTATAGCATGGCTGAAAAACTAAAGGGAAGTCTGATCATAGGTCAGTCGGGAGGACCGTCGCCTGTGATCAATGCAAGCTGCTACGGCGTGATACGAACCGCGCTGGACAGCGACTGCATCACCAGGGTCTACGGGGCAGGATACGGCATAAAGGGCGTGCTCGAGGATCATCTGATGATCATGGATGAGGAGGACCGGGCAGAGCTGGATCTTTTGCCTTATACGCCGTCGTCGGCGCTCGGATCATGCAGATATAAGCTCGCAGATCCGGATAAGGATGATACTGATTTCAAACGCATACTGGAGATATTTAAAAAGTACGATGTCCGGTATTTCGCCTACAACGGCGGCAACGATTCCATGGACACATGCAACAAGATCTCCAAATACATGAAAAAGGTCGGGTATGACTGCCGGATCATGGGAGTGCCCAAGACCATAGACAATGATCTGTACGGAACGGATCATTGCCCGGGATATGCATCGTCAGCAAAATATATAGCCACATCCCTTATGGAGATAGCCCGGGATGCGAAGGTCTATGATACGGGACAGATCACGATCATAGAGTGCATGGGGCGCAATGCCGGATGGCTCACTGCCGCAGCCGCGCTGGCCAATATCAGAGAAAAGTGTGTGGACTTCATCTATCTGCCTGAGGTTGATTTCGACATGGACAGATTTCTTGCGGATGTGAAGGAATGCTATGACAGAACAGGCTACTGTATAGTAGCGGTATCCGAGGGCATACATTATGCCAACGGACAGCTTGTGGCGGAGGCGAAGGCGGCGGCGCTCGACGGCTTCGGTCATGAGCAGCTGGGAGGACTCGCCGCCAAGCTGGCAAGCGTCGTGAAGGAAAGAACGGGAGCCAAGGTTCGGGGGATAGAGCTGTCACTGCTGCAAAGGTGCTGTGCGCACTGCGCGTCGCAGACTGACATTGATGAGGCATTTGCCAGCGGAAAAGCAGCCGTCGAGCTGATGATAGAGGGCGAGACGGACAAGATGGTGGGCTTTGCCTGCGACAGAACAGACGGATACAGATGTGATATCCGCACCTTCGGGCTGTCGGAGGTCGCCAACTATGAAAAGCGGGTTCCGAGAGAATGGATCAACGAGGCAGGAAACAATGTAAATGAGCAGTTTACAGACTATGCACTTCCGCTGATTCAGGGAGAGACAAAGCTGCGCAAGGAGGATTCTCTTCCGAGATTTGCCATGCTAAGAAGAGTATATGCGAAGTAGAAAACACATGCTACAATAAGAAACAGGTTTGGCATGTGGTTGTGTACAAATTCAGGTGACAGGTCGAAATTATCAAACAGATGATAGGAGGAATATTTGACCTAATGGATGTTTTAAGGATAATGTTCGGAATCGGAATGATGCTTTCTGCTATTTTACTGATCAGCTATCTGGTATACGCCATCGGACTGCTGAAGATGTTCCACAAGATGGGAGAGCCGGGATGGAAGGCATTTGTGCCGTTTGTGAATCAGTATACGCTGTTCCACCGCGTGTGGGAGGATAAGTACTTCTGGATGCAGATGGCGCTGTTTATGGGAGGAAGCATGATAGATTACCTGGGAGCAAACTGGTTTACCGGAACTCTCAGATGGCTCACATGCATCGCCGGAATGGTGATCATGGCGCTGGTGACCCACAAGCAGTCCCTGGCATTCGGATGCGGTATGGGCATGACTGTGCTTTTGTATCTCATGCCTCCGGTAGGCACGCTCATACTCGGATATGGTGATCATGAGTATCTGGGGCCGCAGACCGATGCAGGCAATACATTTGTTTAAGGCAGCCGGACTGAAGACGGGAAAGAGCATCCGTTCAGGATCGCAGTACGGAGCCGGATGCCGGATATTCATGACGGCCGTCTGAAGAAGCAGGAACAGATAAGGAACAGATAAGGAACAGAAAAGAAACAGATGAGAAACAGATAACAGGAGACAGCAGATGAGGGAATTGTTTGTGCGGGGAGACAACCTGCCGGAGGCATATCACAGAGCACTGGTTGCGCTGTATGAGGACGGAGAGATGGTGGACTGCCCGGACTGGAATACCACTTGCAAGGAAGCTTCGATGACGATCATAGTTGATCATCCGACCTCTGAGCCTATGATAAGCAAATGCTTCATAGGCGGCACGACAGAGCTTCAGCAGTATATGATGGAGATGCTGGACGGCATCCTTGATTTTGAGATAGAGCGGGGAAACTGGGAATACACCTATCATGACAGGATGGCTAACTATTCAGGCATAGATCAGCTGAGCTTTGTGGTCGAGGAGCTTCGCCGCAATCCCTCATCCAGAAGAGCGGTAGTGCTGGTGAGAAACGCCAAGGACATCGGCTCGGAGGATCCTGCATGCCTGCAGCATCTGCAGTTCTTCATCCGTGACGGAAAGCTGGACTGTGTAGTGCTTTTCAGAAGCAATGACGCGGCGAAGGCCTCATATATGAACGCTTTTGCCCTTATCATGATTCAGAAGAGAATAGCGCAGGAGCTGGGCATCCCGGTGGGGCAGTATGTTCACAGGGCCAACTCGTACCATTGCTATGAGAGGGACTTTGCGGCGCTGGGAAATTATGTGAAGCGCATACAGGCAGATCCGGATTCCTGTGTGTCGGACTATGAGGATGACTGGAAGGATATGATGGATGAGGCCATTCCGGAGATCATGGAAAAGGTAGAAGAGCTGAAAAACAGGTAATGTGCAGGTTTTATACTGTGCATAGAGGCCGCCGATCAGAGATGGTCGGCGGCTTTTGCTGACTCTGACGGATGTATCCGGGAGTATTCAGAAAAAATTAAACGAAAATTAAATTTGACAGACGGCCAATTTCACCGTTTTTCATGATTGACAGTGTACCCCCGATAGTATTAAAACATCAAAAAACCACAATTAAGGGGGAAATGTTATGCAAGCGGTAAAAGATTTAATCAGTGCCAATCCATACTATGCCTTCGGCATACTGATGGCAATCATGGCTGCGGGTGACATCGTGTCACATGTAACAAAGGGGTGGTTTCCAAGCGGCCTGGCAATTCTGTTTCTGATCGTCGCTGGTTTTTGGACCATACTACCGGCAACACTGGCAGCTGACGCCGGCATCGCAGCCGGAACATTTAAGGTCGCTGTAGTTCTGCTGATCACACATCTCGGAACGATGATCAAGACAAAGCAGATGATCGCGCAGTGGAGAACCGTAGTCATCAGCCTTATGGGTATCGTGGCAATCTGCGTATTCTGTATGCTCATCGGAGCGCCGATATTCGGAAGGATGAATGCGATCGTTGCTGCTCCGGTACTTACAGGCGGCGCTATCGCAGCGAGCATCATGGCTGAGGCAGCCGCTTCGGTAGGCGACTCTCAGGCTCAGCTTCTGGCGATGGTTGTCATGTCGGTTCAGCAGCTCTACGGTATGCCTCTGTGTGCCTTTGCGATCCGCAAGGAATGCGAGAGACTCGGCGTAGAATACAAGGCAGGAAGACTCACGGCTACGGCTGAAAGCAGTGAGGAAAATGCCAAGAAGCGCAAGAACAGGCTTGTGACCGCCAATACCATCCTGACAAAGCTCATGCTGGTGGTGATCCTTTCATATCTGCTTGAGAAGGCTACAAAGGGATATGTGTCTACATATGTATGGTGTCTTGTTCTCGGATTTGTCGCAAGCGAGACCGGATTCCTCGAGGAAAATGCACTCGGAAAGGCAAAGGCCGACGGTTATCTGATGATCATCCTTCTCGGCTATCTGTTCTGTTCGCTTTCATATGCTACATGGGAGATGCTTCGTCCCGTTCTGCTTATATCGATCGGAATGGCGGCGGTTTCCACAGTAGGCCTTGTAGGTGCTGCGTTTATAGCAAGCAAAATATTCAAGAAGTATGATGAGAGCTTCTGGGGCTGCTTTTCGGTTGTGCTGAATGCATATCTTGGATTCCCGCTGAATGTCATGCTCGTCAATGAGGCGATGTCAAGAATAGAAGATCCGAAGGAGCGCGAGGTTCTGAACGGCGAGATCATGCCCAAGCAGCTTGTCGCAGGATTCGTATGCGTCACCATAGTATCCGTATTTGTAGCGGGCGTATTTGCAAAGCTTGTTTAAGCAGGAAACTGTCCTGTGCTTTCTCGGTCAGAGTCATTCGTTTCACGGATGACTCTGACTTGGTATATAATGTAAAAGTAGCTATTCAGCCTGCAAACAGTCAATTCACGCTGAAATGCGGCAGATGCTGGACAGATACATATAAAAAAAGAAACGAGGTAAAGAAATTATGGCATCTGAAATCAGACAAAAAGCACATGAAATCGCACCTTACATCATCGAGATGAGAAAAACCATTCACCGTCATCCCGAGGTCAGCATGCAGGAGTACTGGACCAATGATCTTGTGGCCGCAGAGATGGAGAAGGACGGAATCCCCTACAGAAAGATAGAGCCGACAGGCGTGATAGCTGAGATAAAGGGAGATCATCCGGGAAAGACAGTCGCTCTGCGTGCCGACATGGACGCTCTGACTGTAGACGAGAAGACCGGACTTGACTACGCATCCGAGATCCCCGGAATGATGCATGCTTGCGGTCATGATACGCATGTTGCCATGCTGCTCGGAGCTGCAAAGCTTCTTGCCGGCATGAAGGACCAGATCCACGGAACTGTACGCCTTATATTCCAGCCGGGCGAGGAGGTTGCTCAGGGAGCCAGCGCAGTCATAGCCCAGGGCGGTCTGGACGGAGTAGACGCAATATTCGGAATCCATACCGGCGGATGCACACCGGCATCATGGATCAGCATCGGATGGGGTCCGATTCAGGCAGGCGCCAGCATCTTCAAGATCAAGATCCACGGAAAGGCATCCCACGGCTCACAGCCTGATGCAGGCGCGGACGCAACAGTAGCTGCTGCAGCACTTGTAATGAATATTCAGTCTATAGTCAGCCGTGAGCTTTCACCGATGGATGCGTGTGTTGTGACGGTCGGCAAGCTGACAAGCGGAACCAGATTCAATGTTGTCTCCGGCGAGGCAGAGCTTGAGGGTACATGCCGCTTCTTCAGCCCGAAGATAAGAGAGAATCTGCCCCAGATCATGGAGCGCGTAGCTCAGAAGACGGCAGAGACATACCGCTGCACGGCAGAGGTTGATTACAGGATGCTCTGTGATATCAATACAAATGACGACAAGATGGCACAGATCATGTGGGATGCGGGCAGGAAGATCAGCGACAGCGACGAGCTGCTCAAGAAGATGTCACCCATGCTCGGCTCCGAGGACTTCGCAGAGTATTCTGTACGCTGTCCTGCAGCATTTGCAATGCTCGGAAGCGGAAGCGAGTATTCAAATCACAGCAACTATTTCTATGCAAAGGAAGAGACACTGGAGGTAGGCTCTGCTCTTTATGCGCAGACTGCTCTGGATTTTTTGAATCAGTGATCAGATGATATAAGGAGCGATCGATGAAGGAACTTGTAAAGAAGCTTGCGGGCGAGCAAAAGGAGCAGCTGCGCAGAGATTTTGAGCATTTTCATCAGAATCCCGAGCTGAGCTTTAAGGAGTATCAGACAGCCGAATATATAAGAAATGCGCTGAAGGAGATGGGCATTCCGATGCAGGAGGGTATCAGCAATACCGGAACCGTCGGCATACTCAAGGGATCGCAGCCCGGCCCTGTCATAGCATTTCGGGCTGATATAGATGCACTGCCGGTAGTTGAGAACAATGATCTTCCCTACAAGAGCAAGACAGAGGGAGTGATGCATGCATGCGGTCATGACAGCCATGCCGCGACGCTGCTTGGTCTGGCCAGAGTGCTGAGCTCGCATCCGGAGCTTGTAAAGGGCACGGTAAAGTTTATGTTCCAGCCTGCCGAGGAGGTGCTTCCCGGAGGCGCAAAGCAGATGTGCGCGGACGGAGCGGTTGCCGACGCAGACATGGCATTCGGGCTTCACGCAGGCTCGGCCATGGATCTCGGAACCATTATGCTCAACAGAGGCAGCGTTTCGGCGGCTGTATGCACATATGAGGTACAGATACACGGCGCCGGAGGCCACGGAAGCGGTCCTCACAATGCCAAGAACCCGGTTCCCGTGGCATGCATGGTAGGCGCGGCTCTCAATCAGATACGCGCGGAGAAGTTTGATCCGCTGGCAGGTATGGTGCTGACCGTCGCGTATATCGAGTCGGGAAAGTATCCGAATGTCATCCCTGCAGAGGCCAAGCTGGGCGGCAATCTCCGTACACTGGACAACAGTCTTGTGGAGCCGGTTCTGGAGGAGATCCAGAAGGTGTCCAAGGGTATATGTGACGCTTACGGCATGACATGTACTTTTGACATCGTCCGCGGATATCCGGCCACAGTAAATGCCGACCCGCAGGTTGATATAGCAAAGGCTGCCATCGAAGAGATGGGCTACAATCCGATCACGACACCGCCGATGCTGGGTGCCGAGGACTTCAGCTATTATTCACTGGAGAAGCCGAGCGCCTTCATGATGGTGGGCAGCGCTGATCCGGAGCGTCCTATCACGCACTCACCTCACCACAGCGCGGAGTTTCAGGTTGATGAGAGAGTGCTGGATATAGCGCTTGAATGCGAGCTCGCCATATATCTTAAAGCGACGCAGCAGGCATGATCATCTGAAGGATCATTATAGGTATTTTTGCATACAGACACCGCCGGACACAGAGCCGGCGGTGATCTTTATTTGCGCGAAGCGTCTTTTCCGCAGTTTATAGGAAAGCCGATTCGGGTGTGCTATACTATACAGCAGGCTTTGACAGAGAGGCAGACAGGCAGTATGCCGTATTATTCCGATGAAATAATCGAAAAGGTGCGCAGCGCGAACGATATCGTGGATATCGTTTCTTCGTATGTGAAGCTGCAGAAAAGAGGCGCCAATTATGTGGGACTTTGTCCGTTTCACAATGAAAAGACGCCGTCATTCAGTGTGTCTCCGTCAAGACAGATGTTCTATTGCTTCGG
Organism: Lachnospiraceae bacterium; assembly: GCA_963643215.1. Lineage (GTDB taxonomy): Bacteria > Bacillota > Clostridia > Lachnospirales > Lachnospiraceae > Darwinimomas. The sequence continues at coordinate 18,900 of CAVIJY010000030.1, forward strand.
CTGCGGAGCCGGAGGCGACGCCTTTTCATTTCTGAGACAATATGAGAGCTATACATTTGAGGAGGCATTGAAATACCTTGCCGAAAGGGCAGGCATCACGCTTGCGCAGTCCGAGGATGATCCGCAGGAGGCCAGAACACGAAGAGATGAAAACTCGCGGCTTTTGGAAATCAATAAGAAGGCTGCGGAATTCTACTATCATACATTGATGAGCGAGCGCGGAAAACGGGCACTGGAGTACTTCACCGGAAGAGGCCTGTCCATGGATACCATCCGGCATTTCGGACTCGGGTATTCGCCTACAGCACCGGGGACGGTATACAGGATGCTGAAGGCTGAGGGCTATGATGATGAGCTGCTGAGCAAATCAGGTCTTGTGACCATAGAGGAAAAGGGCGCCAGAGACAAGTTCTGGAATCGTGCGATGTTTCCCATCATGGATATAAACAACAGGGTGATCGGCTTCGGCGGAAGAGTCATGGGAGACGGAGAACCGAAATATCTGAACTCACCTGAGACGAGGCTCTTTGACAAGAGTCATACACTGTACGGGCTGAACTACGCGCGAAGGAGCCGCAAGGACTATTTCCTGCTGTGCGAGGGTTATATGGATGTCATCACTCTTCATCAGGCAGGCTTTACCAATGCGGTGGCATCGCTCGGGACATCTCTCACCGAGGGGCATGCCGGTATATTGAAGCGCTATGTAAAAAAGGTGGTTCTGACATATGATTCCGACGGAGCGGGGATCAAGGCCGCAAGAAGAGCCATACCGATACTTCGTGAGGCGGGGATCTCAGCCAGAGTGCTCAACATGAAGCCCTACAAGGATCCGGATGAGTTTATAAAGGCTCTTGGCGCAGCAGAGTATGAAAAGCGCATAGCAGAGGCCGAAAATTCATTCATCTGGGATCTTGATGTGCTGCGAAGAGACTATGATATGGGTGATCCCGAGCAGAAGACGGCTTTTGAGCGTGAGCTCAGAGACAGGCTGACACGATTCGAGGATGTGCTTGAGCGTGAAAACTATATAAAGGTATGCGCGGACAGATTCGGGATAGATTTCACGAATCTGAAGCGCTCGGTAAATTCGGTCGGAAGCCGCGGCTACAAAGCTCCGGATGTGAGGACAGGAGCAGAAAGCAAAAGGAAGATGGCTGCTGACGACGGACTCACAGCTGCGCAGAGGCTGGTCATATCCTATATGGCAGGAAATCCCGCGATGATACCGGTGATACATGGATATCTGGAGACGGATGAATATACAGACGGCATATACAGAGATCTTGCGGGCCGGATGTATTCGCTTGGAGAGGGGAAAAGTCCCGCATCGCTTCTGGATGCATATACGGATGACCCGGAGACGGAAAAGGAAGCCGTGAGAGCTATGAACAGCCCTGTTGATCTGGATGATCAGAACGCAAAAAATGCTGCAGCCGATGCCATACTCAGGATAAAGAGTGCCGCACTGGAGAGACGGATGGCTCAGGCGGTGAGCGCGAAGGATATGCAGGATGTGATAAATCTTCAGGCAAGGCTGAAGGGCATGAAGATCCGGCTGTGAGGCGCGGCATGAATATAAAGGCATGAAAGGTTTCGGAGCACAGACATGATAAAGCTCTCAAAAAGGCTTAAGGCGGCCGCAGATCTGGTGGTGCGCGGAGCGAAGCTGGCGGATATCGGTACGGACCACGGATGGGTTCCCATATATCTGGTTCAGACCGGAGCCATACCGTCGGCGCTGGCGATGGATATACGCAGAGGCCCACTGGACAGAGCCTGCGGGCATATAAAGGAATACGGACTTGAAGAGCGCATAGAATGCAGACTTTCAGACGGACTTGAGACATATACAAAGGGTGAGTGCGAAAGCATATTGATCGCAGGTATGGGCGGAGAACTCATCACGAGGATCCTGAAGGACGGGCACCAGAAGCTGACAGAGGGCATGCAGCTGATACTCTCGCCTCATACGCATGCGGAGACGGTTCGGGGCTATCTGCATACGAACGGCTTTATCGTAAAGGATGAGCTGTGCGTATATGATGAGGGAAAATACTATTTTCTGATGGATGTACGCGCGGCAAATGTTGATGCAAAAGATGTCCTGTCGACGCAGATGAATACCGCAGATGCATACAGATACATAGTAAGCGACATACTGGTCCGGAAGCGGGATGCGGTATACCGGGACTATCTGAGGCTTCAGGCGGCGAAGCATGAGAGGATCATGAGTCGTGTGCAGGATAAGGAGCGAGGTGCACAGCTGGCCGAGCTGGCAGGGATATACCGCGAGGCGGCAAAATATATTGATACGGGGGCTGAAGATGACAGTTAATGAGATCTATGCCGGACTGCAGGAGATCATGCCGTTGGAGCTGGCTATGGAATGGGACAATCCCGGATTTCTTGAGGGACGGCGGGATAAGGAGGTCGAAAGAATACTTGTCACGCTCGACCTGACGGAGATGGCTGCACAGAGAGCCGCCGCAGAGGGTGTGGATCTGATAGTTTCGCACCATCCGAAGATCTGGAACAAGCTGAACCATGTGACATGGGACAACAATGTCGAGAGGATTCTCATGAGGCTGATACGATGCGATATCAGCTATATAGCCATGCATACAAACTATGATGTGGCAGACGGCTGCATGGCGGATGTCTCGGCAGAGCTGCTCAGGCTTGCGGGCACGGAGCCGCTTGAGACAACGGGAGTGCAAAACGGTCATGAGATAGGGATAGGAAAGGTCGGGATGCTCCCGGAGGCTATGACAGCCAGAGAGATAGCGGCCTATGTGAAGAAATGCCTTGATCTGGATCATGTGCTTTTGTATGGAGAGGATGTATTTGAGAAGACTCAGCGAATAGCCGTCTCTCCGGGAAGCGGACGCGGCATGTACAGATATGCCCTTGACAAGGGCGCGAGGGTGCTGGTGACAGGAGATATCACGCACTCCGAGGCGGTGGATATCGTCGAATCCGGAATATGCGTCATCGACGCAGGACATCACGGAACGGAAAAATGCTTCGTGGATGACATGGCAGGCAAGCTTCGCCGTATCTGCCCGGGAGAGACGGTAATCATACAGGAGATGCGCACATACGAGAGAAAAGTGATATAATCAGATAAGGTGAGTAGGACAGACGGTCGCTGCCGGCATGACCGGCAGAGGAAAGTCCGGGCTTCAGAGGGCAGGATGCCGGATAACGTCCGGTGGAGGTGACTCCAAGGCAAGTGCAACAGAGATAAACCGCCTGATGCAGATCAGGTAAGGGTGGAAAGGCAGCGTAAGAGACTACCGCGGGCATGGCAACATGTCCGGCTATGTAAACCCCATCCGAAGCAAGACCAAGACAGAACCTATGGGCGGCCCGTTCAGG
>CAVIJY010000031.1:0-21967 GCA_963643215.1 Lachnospiraceae bacterium
AATATATCCTTAAATCCTTAATGTTGGTTACAGTGTCAAAACTCTATCTCCCACGGAATCCGAATTGAGACCGGATTGTGGGAGTGCGAAGCACAAAACAATCCGAGTAACCGGAGGTTCGGGTGCACCCGAACCAATGTTGATTACAGTACCAATCCTTGGATTCGAATGTATCAAGGCCGATATTTATCTTCGGTCATATCCTGATTAAGAGAGGTTATACGCATGAAACCTTTAAAGATTCTGTCACGCATCGGAATAGTCCTTGCGGCTCTGGTGATCGCATTTATCCTGTTTGTGGCCTGCGGCGACGACAGCTCAGACAGCCGTAAGGAGACCACTGCAGCTTCCGTTGACAGCCATGTTAACTCCGACTATGTGTCTCCAAGCTACGCAAAGAAGGTGGCTCTGGCCGACGACGGCACCCTGAGCATCGAGCGCTCGCAGCGAAGCGGCAACGGCTCCGGCTGTGCCTCGGACACATGGACCATCCTGGTGTACATGTGCGGCTCTAATCTCGAAAGCGATGACGGCTCCGCATCTGATGATATAGCGGAAATGCTTGATGTCGAAAAGGCGGATAATATAAGATTCGTCATACAGACCGGCGGCGCCTCCAAATGGTCGAACAGCAATATAGACGCATCCAAGATACAGCGATTCGAGATCAACAACAAGAAGCTCACTCTGGCGGATGAGCAGGAGCTCGCCGACATGGGCAAGTCCGAGACTCTCTCGAGCTTCCTTCGCTGGGGCATAGAGAAATACCCGGCAGAGCATACCGCTCTGATCCTCTGGAATCACGGCGGCGGCAGCATCTCGGGTGTATGCTTTGACGACCTCTACGACTCTGACAGTCTGTCTCTCAAGGATGTAGACAATGCTCTTTTTGATGTATTTGACCTGATGGGACACAATTTTGACTTCATCGGCTTTGATGCCTGCCTCATGGGAACCGTAGAGTCCGCCAATATCCTCGCATCATATGCCGACTACATGATCGCCTCTCAGGAGACTGTGCCCGGCTACGGCTGGAACTACAGAAGACTCGGCAACTATATCCGGAAGAACCCCACGGCAAACGGCGGTGAGATCGGCAAATACTTCATTGACGAATATTTTGATCAGTACAGCGACCTGAAATGCGCCAATACACTCACCATGTCGGTGGTCGACCTGTCAAAGATAGATGCATTTACGGTGGCATTTAACCGCTTTGCGCATAATCTCTACAGCGCAACAGAGGACGCCTCACGCCTCTCCGGTGTGACGAGAAACATCCTGAAGGCAGATAACTTCGGCGGCAACAACAAGGCCGTCGGATATACCAACATGGTAGATCTCAAGGGACTCATAGAGTCGGGCTCTGAATATGCACAGGGCGCGGATGAGGCTCTCACGGCGCTTGCCGACGCGGTTGTCTACTCCCGGGGCGGCTCGGATCATTCCGCGGCATGCGGACTTTCCGTCTACTATCCGCTGGAGGTAAGCGGCTCCACCGAGCTCGGAACATTCGGAGATGTCGCCATCAGCCCCTATTACCTCGCGTATGTCGACAGAAGCGCATACGGCATGACACATACAGGCGATACATCAGGCTATGATTCATCCGAAATCATCGACATATGGACAGCCTCAAACAGCACCGATGCGGCAGGGGATGCGGCATATTGGAACTCCTACAGCTATGAGACAACCGGTGAGAGCCCGCTGATCACATTTACATCGGCGCCCGCCCTTGACAGTGCCGGAAACTACAGCTTTACCCTGACACCAGACGGCCTCATGAATACATCCGATGTGCAGGCTCTCGTATATCAGGTGAGCAATGACTCCGAGGATGTCATAGAGCTCGGCTACAGCACCGATATCAACATGAGCGTTCAGGACGATATGTATGCCACATTCTCCGACAACTTCAACGGGCGCTGGTTCTCGCTTCCCGACGGACAGAATCTTGCGGTATATGTCATGACTCAGACCGACGAGTATATCGTCTTCTCCTCGCCCATCACGCTCAACGGGGAGGATACGAACCTGATCTTCACATACTATCTCACAGAGGATACTGTAGGACTCAACGGCACCTGGGACGGCATCGGAGAGAACGGTATGGCCTCCAGAGACTACAAGACGCTGTATGTCGGCGATGTGATAGTTCCGAAATACGATGCCGTCAATATCGAATCCGAGGAGAGCGTATCCTATGTCGGCAATGAATATACCTGCGTAAAGGATACGCATGTCGCCTTCCGTCTGCTCGAGGATGCGGATTACCTCTACTGCTTCATCATCGACGATATATATGGCGATTACTATCAGACGAATGCGGTGTACTTTAATGTGGAGAACGGAAAGCCGTATTACTATAGTGAATAAAAGTATATCAAACGATGAACCTGAAAAGTCTCTTATACATAATAACCATCGCCGAAGAAAAGAACCTCAGCAGGGCTGCGAAGCGCCTGTATGTTTCGCAGTCTACCCTGAGTTTATTTTTAAAAAAACTTGAGGAGGAGCTCGGATTTGCTTTGTTTATCCGATCCAACAGGCAGCTTCAGATCACTCCGTTCGGTGAAGAATATGTCAAAACAGCCAGACAGATTTTACAGATCAAGGAAGATTTGTATAACTCCGTCTGCTCACCTGTACAGCATCCTGAGATGAACATAGGAATTTCCTCGCAGATGATTCGCACGATATTTGCATCACTTCTGGAAGAAGGAATCCCGACCGGACTTACCGTCAACCTTCAGGAGGGGCGTACCCCCGCAATGGTGGCAAAGCTCCGTGACCATACACTGGACAGCGTGATCATCGGCTGGGATTCGATACCTGACATCGAGGCGTGCTCCACTCGCCTCTTAAAGAAGGAGCGCATCACCATCATGCTCAGCCCGTCTCATCCATGTGCACATCTGGCGAGCTCTGATTACAATGATCCGCCGATTTTACACGATATGTCAAAATTGGCGGATGAGAAATGGGTTCTTACCCCTCGCGATACCATTGATCATGTGCTTGCGGCAAGGATGCACGCAGATTACAGCTTGCATCCTCATATTGCCTATGAAATCAATGATACCGCCAGCATCACGCGCATGGTTATGACAGGCTCATATGTGTCCGCGATACCGGAATACTGTATTCCTCGCAATCAGAATGTTCTTGTTTGCCGACCGCCAAAGGATTATTACCGCTATCTGGTATTCATTCAGAGTAATGAGCACCAGCCCTCAATGAGTGAAATTTCACTAATAAATCAGACCATCGAAAGATATCTCGATTTTTATTGAGTCTGCGGTTTTATCTCATCCCGATACATTTTTTCTAGACGGTCAAAAAACTTTTTCTGCAAGGAGGAAAATACTTTCTCTGTACGCCACACCAGCTGCACATAGCGTGAAGTCCTTTCAGGTGAAAGGCACCAGCATATTTCTTCCATATTTATCTCGATATCGGCACTTGCCCTTAGCGGCAGCACCCCGATACCCATTTGATGCCTTACCATCTGAACAACCGCCTCATCTGCATTTATGTAGCACAGTATGTTCGGATTCGCTATATATCTTTTCAGCATCCTCATCTCCTGAGCCCCGTCGTTTGTATCCAGAGGTGTCAGAATAAATCTTTCATTTTTAAATATTGAAATATCGATCTCCGGTGGATCCTTCGGAAATCTCGCAGCGTGAATCGCCAGCGGGTGCTTCTCGGAAACAAGCAGTTTGAAATTCTCTTTTCGCATCAGTCTTGATGTAAAGCCGTCCTCTTCAATCATTTTGTTCCACGGAGTCAGTACGCAATCCAACCGTCCATGCTGCAGCATATGCAGAAGACTTTTTGATCTGCCTTCTGTGATGCTGCTCTTAATTTGAAGAAAATCATTCTGCTTATCAGACATCAGTTTTGCAAACAATTGCAGCCCGTGCGCCGTCCCTATACCTATTCGCAGAGTCTCATATCCATCCGAATCTCCTAAACGAATATACATATCATCCCGCAGCTTCAACATTTCCCTGACCTTTTGATAATACAATCTGCCTTCCGGTGTGATACGCAGGCCATCATTTGTGCGATGAAAAAGCGTTGCGCCTATATCCTCTTCAAGCTGTTTTAAAACCTGAGAAAGCGCCGCCTCCGTCACCCCAAGTTCCAAAGCGGCGTGAGAAAGATTCTCGTGCTCTGCTATCACCGCATAGTATTCCAGCTGTGTAAGCCTCATTTTTCGCTTAAACCCTCCATACTGTCAGTGGTTTATCGCTGTTTTGTTTGGTATTAGCAAAATTGTATTTTTGGATATAACTATTGTCAATAGTTATAATAAGCACGATATGTTGGACGCATTATCTGTCTATATTTAAAATGTGACGCAAATAACCGACATGTTCGGTTCAACTATTTAAGGAGGTAAGTTATGAAAAGATTTGCAGCACTTGTTTTATCAGCGGCCATGGTTTTCAGTCTGACAGCCTGCTCCGGCTCGTCTTCAAGCTCATCAGATTCGGAAACAACCACAGCCTCAACCACAGCTGCAGCAGCAGCTCCGGTAGTGTCCTCGACAACGGCTTCTACCGCAGAAACTTCTGCAGCAGAGACAGGCGAAGTCACCGTCGACACTCTTGGCAATGTTTATGACTATCTCGCATCAACAGGAATGAAGGATTATAAGATCGCACTTATGACTACTTCACCTTCGCAAAGCGAGGAGTGGTACCGTGCCGGCCAAAGAGTTCAGGCTTACTTTACGGAAGAGCATCTGCTTATGGATACATTCCCGGAAAATGCACAGGCTGAGCAGGAGGCGACTATCTCCAAGGCCATCGCTCTGGTTTCGGACCCGGATGTTAAGGTCATAGTCTTCAACCAGGCTGTGGCAGGAACTCTCGCCGCAATCAAAAAGGTCAAGGAATTCAGAGATGATGTTATCTGTATAGCCTGCAATCCCGGAGAAGACTACGACGAGATGGCTTCCGTAGCAGATATGGTGCTTTGCAAGGATCAAATAGGCTTTGGACAGCAGGTTGCTAACCTCGCGGTAGAGTTTGGCGCAAAGAACTTCGTTCACTACTCGTTCCCCAGACATATGTCCAATCAGAACATAGCAAAGAGATGCGAAGTTATGAAGGAGATATGCGAGAAAAACGGAATCAATTTCTATGAAGTCACAGCTCCTGATCCTCAGGGTGATTCCGGAGTTGCAGGAACTCAGCAGTTTGTACTTGAAGATGTTCCGCGTCAGATCAAGGAGCTCGGCGAGGACACTCTCTTCTTCTCAACAAACATCGCAATGAACGAGGCTATAATCAAGTCGGTCGTTGAAGGGCATGCACTTTACGGCGGTCAGTCAGATCCCTCTCCGTTTGATGCATTCCCGGCTGCACTCGGCATCGAGGTCCCGGAGGATAAGCAGGGTGATTCTGAGTATATGTGTGCTCAGATCAGCGAAAAGCTGGCAGAAAAGAATATGACAGGAAGAGTCGCATCATGGACAACTTCTCTTAATATGTCCTACACATATGCATCCGTACTCTTTGGATATCTCCTTTGCGACGGTATGATTGATTCATGCCATGGCGAAGAAGCACTCAAGGCTCTTGAGGCTTGCTATAAAACATGCTCAGGCGACGGAGCCGGCGTAAGCTACTGGACCAACAACAGCGGCAAAGAGTATGATCATGTATTTAAAGTACTTGGAGGCGCTCATATCTTCTAATTGAAATCCAGGCGGCCGGGCAGCTTTGCCGCAGGCCGCTCTTTTGTTATAAAAAAGAAGTTCAGGAAGCAGGAGATCTGATATGAGTGAAAATTATGTACTTCAGATGGAGCACATCGAAAAAGAATATTATGGCAATATCGTACTGAAAGATGTAAATCTGGCGATTCGTCCCGGAGAAGTTCTTGCTTTAGTCGGAGAGAACGGTGCCGGAAAGTCAACGCTGATGAATATTCTGTTTGGAATGGCGCAGATTCATGCTACCGGTGGGTTTAAAGGCCGCGTCATGATCGACGGCAAAGATGCGAATATTCATTCTCCCAGGGAAGCCATGGAGCACGGGATCGGAATGGTGCATCAGGAGTTTATGCTGCTTCCCGGATTCACAATCACAGAAAATATAAAGTTGAATCGCGAGATACTTCGCCCAACCTTGTTCTCAAAGATATTCGGAGAGAGACTCTCCGATCTTGATATGCCGGCAATGCGATCTGATGCAAGAGTGGCTCTTGATAAGATCGGTCTTGAGCTGCCTGAAGACAGACTTGTCAAGGGACTTCCTGTCGGATATATGCAATTTGTAGAGATTGCAAGAGAAATAGATAAAAAGGGCATGAAGCTCATTGTTTTTGATGAGCCTACTGCCGTTCTTACAGAAATCGAAGCAGAACGTCTTCTGGACACTATAAAGAAAATATCCTCCGAGGGTGTCGCTGTTATCTTCATCAGTCATAAGCTTGATGAGATCATGGCTGCTGCAGATACAATCATGGTTCTTCGTGATGGCGAAAGCATCAAAACCATGGTCAAATCCGATACGAATGTTCTTGAGATAGCAGAGCTTATGGTGGGGCGAGGCATCGAAACCGATTCCATCGCCGCCAAGAGAAATCTGGACGATCGCGACACCATATTTGAATTTGAACACCTTTCGGTAAAAATGCCCGGAGAAGAGGTCAAGGATTTCTCTTTGAAGATACGAAAGGGTGAAATCATCGGGCTTGGCGGCCTTGCCGGGCAGGGAAAGATCGGAATCTCAAACGGTGTTCTTGGCCTGTATCCCACCGAGGGGCACATTCGCTATAAGGGAAAGGAACTGACATTGAATGATCCTCTTTCAACATTAAAAGAGGGTATCGCATTTGTTTCTGAAGACCGCCGCGGCGTGGGTCTGGTTCTCTCGGAGTCTATCGAGGAAAATATGTCTGCTGCCGCGCTGCGTGTCAATGGCCGCTTTCTGAAAAAACATGGATTTTTCACACAGGTTGATGAAGAAGCTCAGCACAGCTATGCAAAGGAAATGATAGACACCTTCCAGATAAAATGCACCAGTCCCAAGCAGCCGGTCGGCTCCCTTTCAGGCGGCAATCAGCAAAAGGTCTGCCTTGCGCGAGCCATTGCCATGAATCCGGATGTCCTTTTTGTATCAGAGCCCACAAGAGGCATAGATATAGGTGCCAAGCAGCTGATCCTGGACTATCTTGTAAAGCTTAACCGCGATAAGCACATGACTATAGTGATAACATCTTCCGAGCTTAAAGAGATGCGTCAGATTTGCGATCGTATAGGTATCGTTACGGATGGCCGACTGGAAGGCATCTTATATCCGGACTCACCGGATGTCGAATTCGGAATGATGATGTCCGGTGCAAAATCCGACGGCGAGGAGGCACAGAAATGAACAAATTGAAATCTTGGATCAAATCGCAGGGTACTACACGTATGATCTTCATCACATTCCTGCTGATCCTTCTGATATGTCTCAATGTGATGAACCTGCAGGTTGAGATGCTGTACTCGCAGGCGTTTACTCGTATAGGAATGTACGGAGTACTTGTTTTGGCGATGCTTCCTGCTATCAATTCCGGAATAAAGATGAATATGGCACTTGCGATAGGCATTGTATGCGGACTTGTCGGGGGCGTTGTAAGCTGCGAGTTCAGCATCACAGGCTGGGCCGGATTCTTCACAGCCATAGCGGTGTCGATTCCGCTGGCGATCCTGATGGGAATCGGATACGGAATACTCCTCAATAAGATAAAGGGGTCTGAGATGATGATTGCCACCTATACCGGATATACTGTGGTGGCTGTAATGTGCATTGTATGGATGAGTCTTCCTGTCAGAAATGGCGAGGTAAGATGGCCTCAGGGCAGCGGTGTCAGATCTCTGATCTCACTCAGCGATAAATACGAGCATATCCTGAATGACTTTCTTGCAATCAATATTACCCCGGATCTGGTTTTTCCGGCAGGGCTGTTTCTCTTTTGGGGCGCTATGTGTCTTGCTATGTGGTTGTTCATGCGTTCAAAAACCGGCATCATGATGAAAACCGCCGGTGCAAACCCGGCATTTGCGCATGCCATCGGCATCAATGTTGACAAGATGCGTATTCTTGGCAATACCATCTCAACTGTACTTGGAGCTATCGGCATCATAGTCTATGCGCAAAGCTATGGCTTTTATCAATTTTATATGGCTCCTTTGAATATGGCTTTTGTGGCCGTCGCTGCAATACTCATTGGCGGGGCTTCGATTGGCAAGGCAACCATCGTCAATGTCATCCTCGGTACTGTCATTTATCAGTCTATCATGACATTTACTCTTCCGATTGCCAATGTGATCATGCCCCAGGGAACATTATCAGAGATAGTGCGCATTATCATACAGAACGGAATCATTCTGTATGCACTCACGAAAGCAGGTGAAGCATCGCGATGAAAGCCAGGATCACCAACTTATTAAAACATAATATTGTCATAGTATTGTTTGTTGTTCTTTGTACCATAGGCTTTATCTTCTCAAAGCAGACATTTACATATCTCTTTTCCGAGGTGCTCAGCAGACTGTTCCGTAACCTTCCTGTTGTTATGTCTTTGGTTATACCGGTTGTCGCCGGTATCGGACTGAACTTCGGAATCGTGCTTGGTGCCATGTCAGCACAGGCTGCAATCATTCTGGTTACCCACTGGCAGTTGACCGGTGTCCCGGCAGTTGCGACAATGTATCTGCTTTCCACACCTCTTGCGCTTTTTCTCGGATTTCTGCTCGGACAGCTTTTCAACCGTACAAAGGGTCAGGAAATGATCACAGGAATGATAGTGGGGTTCTTTGCAAATGGAGTATACCAGCTGATATTCCTTGTTATAATCGGTACTCTTATCCCCATGGTTGATGAGCGCATCATGGTATATACAGGTGTAGGCATCAAGGACACACTTAAGCTTGATGACGCAGTGACCGGAACACTGGATAACATTCTGAAGGTTCCCATGAGTCAGCTTTATCTGTTTATCTTTGCAGGCGCTTTTGTATGGCTCGTATTTAATATATACAAGGCGTTAAAAAAGAACGACGAAGACACCAAATCCAATGTGATAACATATGCCGTCGGCATCCTGTTCCTGTCTGTCCTGCTCATCGGCTTCATGACTGTAAAGGACATGAAGAATGCATTAAAGCTTGCCAAGGTTCCGGTAGTTCCTCTGATCATCATCATACTGATCGGGCTGCTTGTAAACGCCATACTCAGGTCAAAGCTCGGACAGGACTTTCGTGCTGTCGGATTCAACAGAACAGTAGCTGCATCTGCCGGTATAGATGTTAACCGAACAAGAATCATCGCTATCATGCTTTCAACGATGATAGCAGCTTGGGGACAGATCATATTTATCGTCAATATAGGCAACTTTGCAACCTACAGCGCACATGAAAAGGTCTCCCTATATGCAATCGCATCCATACTTGTCGGCGGTGCATCTGTGGAAAAAGCCTCTATCAAACACTGCGTGATCGGTATCATACTCTTTCATACTCTTTTCGTGGTTGCCCCGCTTGCCGGAAAAAACCTGCTCGGTGACCCGAGTTACGGAGAGTACTTCCGCGAGGCAGTATCATACGGTGTTATCGCGCTGTCTCTGATTCTGCACTTTTCGGATCGACCCGGCAATGCAAAGAAAGACAAGGAGAAAAAATAATGTTTGATGTACATAAGGCATCCGAAGACATATTTGATCAGTTGCGCACCTGGCGAGAAGATTTTCATGAGTATCCTGAGCTGGATCTTGACCTTGAAAGAACATCTGCAATAGTCGCCGATCATCTGAAAAAGCTCGGTCTCGAGGTGCATGAGCATATCGGAAAAACAGGAATAGTAGGTGTGCTTCGCGGTTCCAAACCGGGAAAAACAATCGCGCTGCGAGCCGACATGGATGCGCTTCCGATCACCGAGGCAACCGGCCTTCCCTACTCATCACGCATTCCCGGCAGAATGCATGCGTGCGGTCATGACGGACATACCGCAATGTTGATGGGAACAGCGCAGATTCTCGCCGCGCATAGAGACCAGTTAAACGGCAATGTTGTGTTTTTCTTTCAACCCGGAGAAGAGGGAGCAGGCGGCGCTAAAGCTATGGTTGCGGACGGAGCCTTAGATATCTGCAGGCCTGATGCAATCTTCGGCGCTCATATGCAGTTCAGAGAGTGCGGCATGATCAGCCTTAGAAAAGGATATTCACACCTGGCAGCTGATTCCATATTCATTACTTTGCATGGGCACGGAGGGCACGGAGCCAAGCCTCACGAAAATAACGATACTCTGCTTGCCGCTTGCAAGCTTGTATGCGACCTTCAGTATGTGGTTTCAAGAGGCCTTGGGCCTCTTGAGCCGGCCGTGCTGACGGTAGGGGCTATCAACAGCGGCACAAAAGAGAATATCATGCCTGATACCGCTGAGCTTAAAATCACGCTTCGAACCATGGGCGAGGATATCCGCAAAAGGTGTCTCGATGGCATAGACAGAGTTACAAAAGGCGTCGCCGCAGAATTTGGATGTACCTTTGAGATCCGCGATGAATCGACATGTGATGCCCTGTATAACACTCCGGAGCTGTGTGATATAGCGCTTCGCGCTACGACAAAAGTTCTTGGACAAGACAAGGTTATCGAAGAACCCATCGGACGCCCCGGCTCGGAAGACTTCGGAGCATTCCTCTCGACAGGGATCCCCGGAGCATATATTTTCGTTCATGGCGCATATCCCGGTGAAGCTAAGCCATCACAGAATCATCAGCCCACATACAATTGGGATGAGAATGCTATGAAAGCAGGAGTATGTGCAGAAGTTGCAACTGTTCTTGAATTTCTTGACAGCTGGGACTGATCCTACTTGAGCACAGGCATCTCAAATCTAATTCTAATAGAGGTTATCATGGAAAAAAAATATCTGATAAACCGGGAACCTGCCGTTCTTTGGCATTACTTTGAGGATCTGTCCTCAATACCCCGAGTTTCAAAAAATGAAGCGGCATGTGCAGCATATGTCGTAGATGTCGCAAAAAAGCATGGTCTTTGGTATCACGAAGACCATGTTCATAATGTTCTTGTCAGGGTGCCTGCAAGCGAGGGCTATGAACATCTCCCGTCTGTATTGCTTGAGGGTCACATGGATATCGTCGGTGAAAAAACTGATGATTCAGACCATGACTTCAGCAAAGATCCTCTCAAGCTTATTGTAGAGGGCAATATACTTCATGCTGATAGAACAACTCTTGGTGCCGATAATGGCTGTGCCTGCGCCATCATGCTCAAGGTAATGACCGACAAAAGCCTCATTCATCCACCAGTAGAATGCCTCTTTACCGTTCAGGAGGAAATCGGCTGCATAGGGGCAAAGGAATTTGATGTATCTCTGCTTCAATCCAGGCGCGCTATCGGACTTGACGCGGGCTCTGAGGGAGTGTTTCGCAAGGGCACTACCACAAAACTTGAAATGACATCCTGCTATAATCCAAATCGGGAGCCTGCCTCGGGCAAGATATTCCGTTTTTACGCAGACGGCCTTAAAGGAGGTAATCAGGGCGAGGGCATTCCTCTCGAAAGAATCTGCGCCATCAAGCAAACCGCCCGCATACTTCACCATCTTAATGCCGAGATGGATGTACGGCTGATATCAATTGATAAGCCCGGGATTCAAAAGAGCATACCTGAGAATTGCGAAGCCTATGTCGTTCTTGTGTCAGGCGAAGAAGCAAAAATGCACAGCATCGCTCAGGAACAGGCTGCTTTGATTCGTCAGGAGTATGAAGAAAGTGACCCTGATTTTAAATTACTTATTGAGCCTGCTGACGATCTGCTTCAAGCCTCACAAAAGCCTGATTTTCTCTCTCAGATGATGACAAAAGCTGACAGTGATAAGGTGATAAACGCCTTATATCTCATGCCTTACGGAGCGTTTAATACCAGTCTGAGCCGTCTGGATGAGTGCACCTGTTCAGTAATTGCGAAATGGATTCACACTGACTCATCCGGAATTCATATATTCACCTGCATCTCTACTGAACGTATGGATCAGGGAATGGCTCTGGATGAAGTATTAAAAACCTATATGCATACTATGGGTTTGACCATCGAAGCCTATAATGTCAATCGCGGATGGGATGAGGATAAAACATCTAATATCAGAGATATGATGATTCAATCTTATCTGGAGCTGTTCCATACAATGCCCAAGGTAAATATCAGCCATGGAGGCAATGATTGTGTAGTCCTCAAGCATCGGATTCCTGAGCTTGATGTAGTTACTACGGCGGCCACTTATCTTGAATATCATACGCCCAGAGAACATCTCTACATGGATACATTCGAAAAGGTAAGCGCTCTGGTTGAGCATACACTTGAGATTCTTACTCGATAATATCTTCCTCATCTGTAGGTTGATCATCTCAAGCACAGGAGGGAGGCGCGAAAGCGCCTCCCTCCTGATTTTTTAAGAAATCCACTGCTCACATCGGCTTACATGTAAGCGACAAACAGCGAGTCCGTTCAGCTGCAGAACTCAGTTTGCCTTCAGCTGCGGAACTATATTGTCCCATACACAGTCCATGATCGCCCCGGCGTCAAATTCATGTGCCATCGTCACAACGCAAGCATCCTGGTCAGGGAGAACTATCACATATTGCCCGGCATATCCGCGTGCACTATAGGCATGATCTCTTGCACCCATCCAGAAGAAATATCCATATCCGGCACATACATCAGGATGCTGTTGTACACCGGGTATAGCATTTGATATCTGACATGATGTCGCCTCTTCAACCCATGATTTCGGGACAAGCTGTTTTCCTTCCCATTCTCCCTTATTCAGCCACAGCTGCCCAAATCTTGACAACTCCTCCGTTGAGAGAAACAATCCTCCACATCCGATGTTATATCCGGCAGGAGATTCGTCCCATTGCGGATTTCTGATCCCGAGCGGCGCGAAAAGACGCGGCTTCAACCACTCCTTCAGTCTCTGACCTGTACGTTCTTGGATCACAACCGCTGTCAGATACGGGCCGAAATTATTGTACTTCCAGAATGTTCCCGGCTTATAGGGAACCTCAAATGTAAGCGCATGCTGTACCCAGTCCTCATTTTCATACGCATCACGGATCGGTCTGTCATCGTACTTGTTATATCCCTGAAGTATGAACTTATCATGTCCTGTCGACATCATTATTGCATCGCGAATTGTGATATCGAGCAGATTCTGGCTCGGATTCTCTGGAAGCTTGTCCTTAAAGATATCAGCATAATGCTCATCAAGGCTTAATACTCCCTCATCAATTGCTATTCCGATAGCCATGCTCAACACGCTTTTGCTGGCAGAGTGTATATTGTCTCTGCGGTTTTCTCTCCAGTCAAACTTTCCTACAATTTCACCATGCTGTCTGACCATAACATGATAAAGATCCAGCTTTTTTGCCACGCTGTCATGAACAAAGCTTTCCATAGATATCTTCATAGTAACACATGTCCTTTCTACTATGTGCAGCACTATATCTGTGATGCTGTGCTATTATATTAAATTTTTCCAATCATATGACATGCCGACATATGGTTTTTTGCGTACTCCTTTAGCTGCGGAGTCTCTCGCTTGCAGATATCCTCACAGTATCGGCATCTTCCGGCAAATCTGCATCCATCTCCCGGATTAACAGGGCTTGGAACATCACCCTCCAAAACTATTCTTTCCTGATGATAGTCTATAGACGGAATCGGAACTGCACTCAAGAGTGCCTGCGTATACGGATGCAGCGGATTTGCAAACAATTCCTTGCTGTCTGCAGTCTCAACCATCTGTCCAAGATACATAACACATATTCTGTCGCTTATGTGCTTTACCACGCTTAGGTCATGGGAGATGAATAGATATGTAAGGCCAAAACGTTCCTGAAGCTCCTCCATCAGATTCAGCACCTGCGCCTGAATAGAAACATCCAGCGCCGATACCGGCTCGTCCAGCACTATAAAGTCAGGATTCAAGGCGAGTGCACGCGCTATACCGACTCTCTGACGCCGTCCGCCATCCAGCTCATGCGGGTACGAATTCACCAGACGCTTCGCCAGTCCAACGGTCTCCATAAGCTCAAACACCCGTTTATTTATCTCATCACGATTCTGATATATTCCCTGTACTATAAGCGGCTCGGCTATACTCTCAAATATGGTTTTTCTTCCGTCCAACGAAGCATACGGATCCTGAAATACCATCTGTATCTTCTGGCGCATCCTACGCATCTCGTCACTGTCCAGCTTACGAATATCATTGCCCTCGAACAGAATCTCGCCCTCTGTTGCCTCTGTCAATCTCAGTATAAGCCGGCCTATAGTTGACTTTCCGCAACCCGATTCTCCAACCAAACCCATGGTCGTCCCTTTTGGTATGGAAAAATTGACATCATCTACTGCGTGCAGTAATCCGTTTTTTACAGGAAAATACTTTTTCAGATGCTTTACCTCAATGATCGTCTCACTCATCTGATGCACCTCCTACCAAATGGCAGCTCACAAAATGTCCCGGCTCGATCTCATACCGCATAGGTTTTTCTGCCTTACACCGCTCCTGAGCATACGGGCATCTGGGGCAGAAATGACACCCCTCCGGAAGCTTAGTGGGATCCGGAGTCATGCCCTGTATAGGTACCAGCTTCATCTCATCATCCATCATGTTCGGTATGCATGCAAACAATCCCTTCGTATACGGATGCGTCGGGCGATGGAATATCTGTTCAAGATTGCCGTATTCCACTATCTCACCCGCATACATAACTGCCACATAATCACAGATCTCGGCTACGATTCCCAGGTCATGTGTGATCATAATCATGGATGTCTGATACTTTTCTTTGAGCCTTCTCATCAGCTCCAGAACCTGAGCTTGAATCGTCACATCCAGTGCTGTAGTGGGCTCATCTGCAATCAGAAGTTTCGGATTGCATGCCAGTGCCATGGCTATAACAACACGCTGCTTCATTCCACCTGAGAACTGGTGTGGAAAATCATTTACACGCTCGGCCCTTATCCCTACCATCTCAAGCATCTCACAGGTCTTAATATAAGCGTCCTTTGTACTGATATGCTTCTCATGAAGCTTGATAACCTCTGCTATCTGATCTCCTACTGTCATTATGGGATTCAGCGATGTCATAGGATCCTGAAATATCATCGAGATTTGTTTCCCTCGGATTTTTCTCATGGCATGCTTGGACTGTTTCAGCAGATCCTGGCCTTCAAAAAATATTTCTCCCCCAAGAATTTTTGCGGGTGGATCGGGAAGTATTCGCATGATTGACTTAACCGTGGTTGTTTTTCCGGCGCCGGTTTCACCAACAAGTCCAAGAGTCTTGCCCTCATCAAGAGACAGATTTAAATGCTCAACCGCGTGAACACGGCCGTCCACCGTCAGATAATTTACTGTCAAGTCCTTTATTTCCAATAATCTCTTATCACTCATCGCAGCCCCCTAGTTCTTCAGCTTAGGATCCAGAGCATCACGCAGCCCGTCACCAATCAGATTCATCGAGAACACCGCAAACATGATTGCAATGCCCGGGAACGCCGTCAAATGCGGCGCATCTCTCAGGAAATCTCGCCCTGTAGACAGCATAGCGCCCCATTCCGGTGTAGGAGGAACGATGCCCAGTCCTATAAAGCTCATACTTGCGCAGGAAAGTATCGCTCCGCCAATCTTCAATGTTGCCTGCACGATAAGCGGTGCCAGGCAGTTGGGGATGATATGACTTGTGATTATATGGAAATCCTTAGCTCCTGCCACTCTTGAAGCATCAACAAATTCCTGCTCCTTCAGCGACAATATCGAAGCCCTCATGATTCGACAGTAGGCCGGAACGCTTGATATACCGATCGCTATCATGACATTCTGAAGCCCCGTGCCAAGTGCTGCCACAATAGAGATGTTCAGCAAAATGCCCGGAATCGCCATAAGCACATCCGATGTGCGCATGATAACAGTATCCAGTATTCCACCGTAGTATCCGGCCATAGCTCCCAGCGCACACCCTATTACACAGGATATGGATACCGCAATAAGACCTACAGTAAGCGATATCCTCGCTCCATACAGAATGCGGCTGAATATATCTCTGCCAAGCTCATCCGTTCCAAAGAAATGCTCTGCAGACGGCCCCTGAAGTCTGATCAGCAGATTTTGCTCGATAGGATCATATGGTGCCAGTACATCGGCAAAGATGGCTGCCAGTACCAATATCATCATCATAGTCAGCCCTATCATGGCCTGTTTGTTTCTTCGAAATCTCCGCCATACTTCTTTCATCTGGTTTGGCTTCTTGAAGACCTCTTCCTCCTGCTCCGGCAGGATTGTTGACGTATTTTCGTTCATATTCCTGCCTCCTATTTGTACTGTGAGCGGATCCGGGGATCCACATAAGCGTACAAAATATCAACCACTAGATTAACAAGGCTGAAAGTCAATGCCACAACCAGTACACCGCCCTGAACCACAGGGTAGTTTCTAGCTTTTATAGCATCGACCATCATCTTACCTACGCCGGGGACAGCAAATATCGACTCCGTCAATACAGCGCCACCCAGCAAATGCCCAAACTGGATACCTATGGTTGTAATTACCGGAATCAGCGCATTTTTAAGGGCATGCCTGATGATTATATTCATCTCGGTCTGGCCCTTAGCCTCAGCCGTAACTATATAATCCTGGCGTATGACCTCAAGCATGCTGGATCTTGTCATTCTGGCTATGGCTGCTGCTGAGCTTGTTCCGATAGTGATTGCCGGAAGTATCATATATTTCCATCCGTTAAAACCGGATGCCGGAAGCAGTTTCCATCTTAAAGCAAAGAGTAACATCAGCAGCAACCCCTGCCAGAAACTTGGCATAGCGTTGGCTATCATAGCTAAAGTCATAGCTATGGTATCAAATATAGAATATTGCTTTACTGCCGATACAATTCCAAATGTCATTCCAAGAATGACTGCCAGTACGATCGAGCATACGGCAAGTTTGAGTGAATTCGGGAAGGCCTGCATGATTCTATCCGTTACCGGCTGCTTTGTCGCATAGCATATTCCCAGATTACCATGAGCCACATTCACTATATACTTTCCGAGTCTCTCAATATAAGAACCATTCAGACCCAGCTCTTCCCTTAGTTTTTCCGCCACTTCCGGTGTAGCGTCGTCTCCAAGAATAGAGTCAACCGGGTCTCCCGGGGTGATGTACATCAATGTAAATACAATCACTATTACCCCGAGCATGACCGGAAGCATTTGCAGCAAACGCCGCACAATGTATTTGATCATATTAACCCTCCTGTACAAGGCAGGGGAGCTGCCTGCCGTCGTTTCACTTCAGACCCTCCCCTTTAAGTCCATACCTTGTGTGTTTAATGCCTTACCTTAGATTTGAATCATTTCACAAAATAAACCGTTCTGTAATCATACATTGCAGTCGGGGCCGCTACAAATCCGCGCATCTTGCTGCTTGCGCCAAGCACATTCTTGGTATACCCGATATAGATAATGGGTGACAGCTCATGTATCTTTTCTGAAACCTCTTGTACCAGCTTGCAACGCTCATCAGAGTCTGTTGTCTTAACAATCTGCTCCAAGAGTGCATCAACCTCAGGATCGGACAGCTCCGAACGAGCCGATCCTGAATACATCTTTGATGTATGGAACATGTTATAGAGCTGATCTCCTGCCTCCATGATCGGAAAGCTCGATCCAACACACGCCAGTTCAAAATCGCCTTTGTTGAGTGCGGATGTAAGTGCTCCAGATTCTGTCGGCTTCAGTTCCAATGTTACACCAATTTCTGACCACATCTGCTGCAGAAGGCCTGCAAGCATATTCATCGTAGAGTTAGAAAGATAGCTGAAGCTCACTGTCATTCCGTTCTCGTATCCGGCTTCCTTCAGCAGTTCCTTCGCCTTGTCCATGTTATAATCGTATTGAACCAAGTCATCACGATATCCCTTAAGTGTTTTCGGGACAACACACAGCATAGGAATAGATGTGTCCTCGCCATAGCAAATAGTTCTGATTGTCTCGGAATCGGTAGCATAATTCAATGCCTGGCGAACGCGAACGTCCTTAAAAGCATCACTCTGGCAGTTCATCGCCAAATATCTATCATATGCACCATCATTAAGGATCAGCTGCGTATCCGGGTTTTCAGAAATCCTCTCCGCATCCGTAGTTGGAAGTGAAAGGACCAGATCAACTCCACCACTTTCCAGATCAATAGTGCGGCTTGCGCTCTCTGTGATGATCCTGAAGGTTATAGTCTTCAATATAGACTTATCTCCCCAATAATCATCATTTCTCTCAACCACGATGCTGTCTCCGGCCGTCCATGATACAAATTTATAGGGGCCGCTTCCTATCGGGCTTCTCGCGAAAGCATCATTTCCCATCTCCTCAACAGCTTTTTGGGAAACTATTGCAAGCCCCGGTGAGCACAACACCGACTCAGTAAATGCATACGGCTCTTTTGTCTTAAGCACAAACGTATAATCGTCCGGAGTTTCACAACCCTCGAGATCAAAAGGAGATGTAAGGTCATTTCCATTGTTTGACTCGCCTATCCTCTTGAAGCTGAACACAACATCCTTTGATGTCAACGGTGTTCCATCATGAAACTTCACATCATCTCTGAGGCTGAACTTCCAGGTGAGCTCGTCCACCTGTTCCCATGCCGTTGCCAATGATGCTGTCGGATTCAGATTGTCGTCAAACTTCAACAAAGTATCATATATGCAGTTGTCCACCATTCTTTTGACACTTACACTGTTGCCATTTGGGTCAAGCGATGCCGGTTCTCTGTCCAGCGCCACAATCAATGAATCCTTGTCGGATTTTTCTTCCCCTTCAGAGGCCTGGATAGGTTCAACTGATTTGCTTTCCTCTGTTACGGCCGCCTCAGTCTTTGTCGTCTCACTGCCAGAACTTTTACCGCAAGCAACAAGGCTAAGCGCCATACAAGCTGAAAGCACAGCACATAATGCTCGTTTCTTCATACTACAATCCTCCTTATCTATAGGTAGTGCTCCCTTTGAACACATGCCTTCCGCAATAATATTTCAGCCATTCACAGCTTTACTCTGATCAATCCATCCTTCGCCATATCAAATTCTGTGCCATAGACCCTACTCAAATCGTTCAAGACCTTATATATCTCCTGAACATCAGCTTCTCCCGCCGGATAAGGAATCGCTCGAAAGGACTTTTCTTTATTCTCCCCCAATGAAATCGGCATAAGTTCTATCTTATTTACATTTCCATTCTCGATCTCTATATAGGGAAGCACAGACAGATAATTCTCTCTCGAATGCATCCCTTTATTCTTTGCGTGAGATCTGCGAACAGCCAACGCTTCCATAGCCGTTGTATCGTAGGGAAGATTATATTTTTCCATGAACTCCGGCGGTAGAACTTTCACGAACTCGTTTTGATATATGAAATTTCCAAGAGAATAGAAAATCGGCTTGCCCCTATATATCTCGATTCCCTTTAGCTGATGTGTCCCGCCGCCTATGACCATGCATGCCCCCGCGTCCACAAAAGCATGTGCACTCTCTGCTATGAAATCAGGCACATCCTCCATGCAATCCGTCTTCATTTCGTGGGAATGGATCATTACCACTACATGATCTGCTATCTGTCCCGCATTCTGAATCTCCCTTACAATACGCTGCAAATCCTTTTCGTTTGCCGTTGTCTGCTTTCCCTCAAGCTCACGTTCCATGAACAACATTTCTTTTAATTCAAATGCATTGCCCTCTGCCGATAGCTTGTATCCTGTTTTAAGCCTTCTCTTATTTTTCACATTAACATCTGTTGCATCAGCGATTTCCCTAAGCTGTTGCATATGGCTGCTGTTCACATAGAGTATTTCCTTATGCCTTAGATAATTGACACCTGGCCGCCCCGGAAGGTACGGTCCTTGAATGCCAGCTCTTGCAGTGTCATCACAAGTAGATGTAACTGCTATAAAAGCAATCCTTCCGGACGGCAGATCC
The DNA here is from genome assembly GCA_963643215.1 of Lachnospiraceae bacterium. Classification (GTDB taxonomy): domain Bacteria; phylum Bacillota; class Clostridia; order Lachnospirales; family Lachnospiraceae; genus Darwinimomas. The sequence goes on from CAVIJY010000031.1 coordinate 20,053, forward strand.
GCTATTGTCGCAGCTGATGCTTGGGCGAGATCTTTTCCCGCCCCTGCATAATGCAGTTTTTTCTCCTTTAGAGCATCAATCGTCTGAAATAACCCTTCGTATGAGTAATCCAGCATATGGTTATTGGCGATGCCAAAAAGATTAAATCCCAGCTCAGTCAAATCATCCAGCACATTCTTTGAAGCTGTCAGCCAAGTTCCGCCTGAAAATGTAGACGGAAAACAATTTCCATCTGTTAAAGTAGTCTCTAAGTTAGTGATTCTTGCGTCACCGCGCATGATGAAATCGCGCACTTTGATATATCCATCGTATCCTTTCGGAAGATTCCGCATGATCAAAGCATCGCCACTAGCTGTGAATCTCGTAATTTTCTCCATGCATCTCTCCCTTTTCGCTGTATTTCATAGCTGTAGATAAAATTGTCTTTCTTTTTAAATTATAAAGTCGAGTTTTTAGAAAAGAATTCAGTAATATTTATTGTGAAGATAATAATTTTTTATTGCACATTTGTGTCTGGAAATTGATGCTATGAATTTGACCATTAAACGCTTTTACAATATAATTGTGTGCATTGTATAATTTTATGCTTTTTTGTATGCAAAAAGGACGCTGTTCGCTGCCATTCTTGCCAGCTTAAAGCGCCCTCACTTTATGCAAATTGTTCTATCACGCAAAAAATATTAAGTCAATAATTCCAATATGAAATCAGTCTTCAGTATTTCTGATATATGTTATAATTTTTTTATATGATATGACTACATTTTTTATTATTGTCTGACTAATCGCATTCTGCAGTTGCAAAGGAGATCTCACATGAGCTTAAAAGAGCAAAGATATGTATGCACACTGGCTGAATACGGCTCTGTCACAGAGGCGGCCAAGCAACTATATATAATGCAACCGGCTCTCAGTATGTTTATAAGTACATTGGAAAAGTCTATGGATGTACAGCTGTTCGATCGCAATGGAAAAAATCTCCAGCTTACATATGCAGGAAAGTTGTATGTAGAAAAGGCTCGCCAGATGATTGCCCTTCAGGACGAACTCGAGCACACACTTGAAGATATACGCAATGAAGTGGTCGGACGAGTAAAAATAGGCCTTCAAAGAAAACGAAGTTCTACTCTCACCACTAAGCTGGTGAAGTGTTTTAAGCAATTGTATCCACATGTGGAATTGCAATTCACCCTTGGTGAGTGGTCCAATCTTTTGGAGGCATATAATGAAAGCAGGATTGATATACTTGTGTACAATGATCAGTATGGTATATGCCCCGAGGACGGTGAGATTCTTGCTAATGAGAAGGTGCTCCTGATTGTTCCTTCAGACAGTCCATTGCTTAGTCACAGCAGATCACTCCCCGGTGAAATTTACAGATGGATAGATATCCATGATGTTGATGAGCCCTTCATTCTTCCTCCTCGAGGAGCAAGTCTGCGTAATGATATCGAGATTCTTTGCAGACAAAACTCTTACCGGATAAAGCACTATTCTGAACTCCAACAAATCGACACGGCGATGCAATTGGCCGCAGAGGGCATGTGCGTATGCTTTTCGAGAGAAAGTTTTGTGTCCGGCTTTAGTTACGACAAGATGCCGGCATCTCTTATTGTAGGAGATCCCATTCTAACAAGCTCGCTGTGTATGAAATATAACCATGGTCTGCTGTCTCATGACTATTTCGTATGCTTACTTGATGTCGTAAGACAGTGCATATCGGAGATTCTTCCGATGGGTGCATATAAACCATAAGCCGAAGTCTCTTCCCATTTTTATTTTCACTTAATGTCACAGGGGCATCTGTCTCACCGACAGATGCCCCTGTATATAATTATTACTATCTCTGTAAGAAACAGTATTCATCAAAACGCCGGATACACTATGCTCACGAATGTCACATAAACCACGCATGCCA
>CAVIJY010000032.1:0-20540 GCA_963643215.1 Lachnospiraceae bacterium
GATTCCGCGAGTGAAGCTCCTGTGTGTACGGCGAACCGATTACTGGAACAGCAGGTGCTTCGTCCACTCCTCATACCATGTGTCATTGAGCTCGCCTACGATATGGATGGACTTGGTGTCCTGCGTAAAGGTAAGCCCCGGGAATCTGTTGCAGAGATTCATCGCTGTGACTCTTGCATTGAGGTCAAAAAGCTGAGATCCGCTGAGCGGAACCGTGAAGTCGATTTTGTGAAGATTATCTGCCATGTTTTTCCTCTCCTTTCATCCTGACTGCATGCTGTCATATACCGGTTCACCGGCACGAAGCAGGTGCTGGGCTGCCGGCCTGCGGTCTGACATCCGTCAGGGCTGCATTTGCAGTCATTATCTCAAGGTGGGAACGCAAAGTCAATAAACGGGCGGGAGATAAGTGTGCTACAATACCGGGGAATATGACAGTAAAGGAAGACACGGATCATGTCGGATATATTAAAGGCAGTATTGTTCGGTATAGTAGAGGGGATCACGGAGTGGCTCCCGGTGAGCAGCACGGGTCATCTGATCCTGCTCAACAGGCTGGTGACTCTGGATGTATCGGATGAGTTCTACAGCATGTTTCAGGTGGTCATACAGCTGGGCGCAATCATGGCGGTGGTGATACTGTTCTGGGACAGGCTGTGGCCCTTCGGAAGGAGAAATAATCGCTATCCGCTGGCCAGATCGGGCTGGGGCGCGTATGTGAAGCGGGATATCATGGATATGTGGTTTCACATAGTGGTGTCATGCCTTCCGGCGGCTGTCGTGGGCATATTGATGGATGATGTGCTGGAGGCGCTGTTCTACAACTACCGGACGGTAGCTATCATGCTGATTCTGTTCGGTATAGCGTTCATAGTGGTTGAGGAGATGCAGAGGGGAAGGCGTCCGCGGATCACAAGGGTGCGGGATATAGACTATACCTGCGCCGCGGTCATAGGGCTGTTTCAGCTCATAGCGGCGATATTTCCCGGAACATCGCGCTCGGGTGCAACCATAGTCGGCGCTCTGATGATAGGAATCTCAAGATCTGCGGCGGCGGAGTATACCTTCTATCTGGCTGTTCCGGTTATGGCGGGGGCAAGCCTGCTTAAGCTCCTGAGATTCAACGAAGTATTGACGGGGATGGAGATAGCGGTGCTCGGAGTAGGTATGCTGACGGCCTGGGTGGTATCACTTTTCGTGGTCAGATTCCTGATGAGCTATATAAGAACAAAGGATTTCAAGGTGTTCGGGTGGTATCGTATCGCGCTGGGGATAGTGGTGCTGGTATGCGGAGTGCTGGGGAAGATATGACGCCGGTGATGATCCGCCGCCGGCATTACCGCCCGTCTAGCGAACGGATGGTGTCTGTGAGCTGCATGATGTACAGGAAGCCCAGCACCATGGCGAGCTGAGACATGAACATCATGGAAAGAAAGCAGATCAGCACGCGAAGCGCCCTGCTTCTCATGCCGTAGGCGCTGAGAAGTCTGGCCAGCGCGATGATCCCGAATGCGGTGAGATATATGTTTGCTATCAGCCCCAGCGTCTGGCAGACAGCATAGACGGTTTCGTACTGTCCGATGAGCTGTCCCTCGGGGCTGATGGCGATGCCTGCGGCCACGATCATCGCGGCGATGGCAGCCAGCGAGACCACGGCAGTCCACTTCGGCGGATGATATGTCGACAGCGGACGGGGCTTCTGAACGGCAAAGCGCAGCTTTCGAAGCAGCAGCAGACTCACCTCATATATGATGAAGCCCTGAAGCGCTCCGCCGAAGGTCATGGATATCATGAGTATGCGGAGCAGATAGCCCTCGTCAAGCACTGCATCGGGAAGAGTCATGCCGGCCTGCTGCGCGATCTGGCGCATCATATCCTGCATGGCGGTGAGCTCGGACTGCAGGTCGACGCCGGAGATGACTGAGATCACGAAGGCGTCGATCAGATTGATCGCGGCAGACATGAACATGACTATCAGCAGGGTTTTGGTGCTGTCCAGCTTTTTATAGAGACAAAAGCCGAGCACGAGGCCGCTCAGCACGCATGCCATCTCAAAAAACAGCGAGCTGACATTGCCCAGGAGCACGGCTAGCATGGCCATGGCGGCAAATGCCGAAAGGCTGGGCTTCAGCCCGTACATCGCGGTGTACGCGACCATGGGGATCGGGATCAGATACTGAAATGCTCCCTTGAGCATACCGCCGGTCTGGCGATTGAGAAGCATCAGCAGTCCGAATATGGCGACAAGCATGGCTCCTGTGGTCATGCGGGTGACATTTTTATTGGTATTCATGGCTCAGAGTATACTCCCAAAAGTAGTTCTGTAATCTGTGTTTAAAGCCTTTACAGTATACCCCAAGTTCCTGAAATATGCATTAATAACAGCTGTGCTTGGTTTCTCTAAGCCGGATGCTTATTCCTCAAAGTCAGCCCGCGCCTCCCGCGATATCGAGAAATGCCTTCAGTGCCACCGACATGTAGCGGTTCTTCCTGCGGTGCAGATAGACCTGCCGCAGTGCGGATGCGCCTCCCAGCCGGTAGAACCACAGCCGCTCCTCGTCGGCTTCGCCCTTGACCAGCAGATCGCCCACAAATGACGCTCCTATACCGCTGCGCGACAGGTTGTATGCCGTCAGCTGCTGCTCCAGCTCCAGTATGACCTGCGGCTCAAACCCTGCATCTCTGCATATCCGATCCGCGCGAAAGCGGGTATCATTGCCCGGTCTGAGCAGCAGAAAGGGCTCATCAGCCATCGCGCCGAGTATCCTCGCCGCATCCGCCTTTCTTTTCTTCCTGCCGGTTCTGATATCCTGCGAATCGCATGCGTACTGTCTCAGCTCCTTATTGCATGCGGCGCTGCGCGGAACTGCCAGCACCAGCTCCTCATGGCATATGGGCACACTCTCATAGATATCGTCATCCATCACATTATTATCCATCATCACATCGATCTCGCCGCTGTCCAGAAGCCTCACCAGCTCGGAGGTGCTCGCCTCGATCATGTTTACTTTGACCTCCGGGCAGCGCCTGTTGTACTTACTGAATATCTCCGGCAGCACAAATGATATAAACAGGCTGGTACCGCCTATATTGAGCGTTCCTGTATGAAGATTCAGGATATCATATATGGCTGCATTGGCCGTGCGCTCGATATTCATGATCTGCTCCAGCGACTCTATATAGAGCCTTCCGCACTGCGTCAGCTCCAGGGGAATCGTGCTTCTGTCAAATATCTGAAAGCCCTTCTCCCTCTCCACCTTCTTGAGCACCGCACTCAGCGACGGCTGCGCAATATAGAGCTTCTGCGCTGCGCGTGATATGCTTCGCTCCCTGTAGATCTCATATATATAGGTATCATACTGATGCATGCCCGCCCTCCGTGATTCACCTTTGTCATCGCATCTAACATATAATAAATATATTATATCTCATATGTATTATATGTATTTGATACTATACTTCAGGCATCATATAATCAAGCTAGAACTAATTGTTTTTATTTTTATACAATTCGACAAGGGAGGGCCGTATGAAAGCAGAGAATACATTGGAATATACATCGGGCGTGGATCTCGCTCAGGCCATCGCCGAGGCGGCGATGCAAAAGCATCGGGCAGCTGACATGTCGGAAGCTTCATCCGATACGCATACACGCACGGAGTGCGACTCCATCGGAGAGATGCAGATCCCTGCGAACGCCTACTACGGCGTGCAGTCGTATCGCGCATCCGTCAACTTCAATATCACAGGACTCAGGCTGCATCCCGAGATGATACGCGCCATAGCGCTCATCAAGAAGGCCGCCGCACTGACCAATGCGGATATCGGCGACCTCGATGCACGGCGTGCGCAGGCGATCGCCGCGGCCTGTGATGAGATCATATCCGGCAGACTCCGTGACCAGTTCATAGTGGATCCCATTCAGGGCGGCGCGGGTACTTCCATGAACATGAATGCCAATGAGGTTATCGCCAACCGTGCGATCGAGCTGCTCGGCGGTATCAAGGGCGACTACTCCGTCGTTCATCCGAATGATCATGTGAACTTCGGCCAGTCCACCAACGATGTCATCCCATCAGCAGGCAAGCTTGCACTGCTGAGGCTCATCGACAGACTCATCCCTCAGCTGGCGCAGCTGCAGGACGCACTTCTGACAAAGGCGGAGGAGTTTGACGATGTCATCAAGATGGGACGCACTCAGCTTCAGGATGCCGTACCGATCAGACTCGGTCAGGAATTTCACGCATATGCCTCAGCTATAGGACGCGATATAAACAGGCTTGAGGCCGTCAAATGCGAGGCACGCTGCCTGAATCTCGGCGGAACCGCCGTAGGCACCGGGCTCAATGCTGACAGGCGATACTACAGTCGCATCGTCGGCACACTCGCCCGTGTATCCGGCCTTGATGTGATGCAGGCGGACGATGTCATCGACGGCACGCAGAACCTCGACTGCTATACCATCATATCAGGCGTCCTCAAGGGCTGCGCTGTCAATCTCTCCAAGATGTGCAACGATCTTCGCCTCATGAGCTCCGGTCCCAGAACAGGACTCGGAGAGATCAATCTCCCGGCGCGTCAGAACGGTTCATCCATCATGCCGGGGAAGGTCAATCCGGTCATCCCCGAGGTCGTCAATCAGGTAGCCTTCAATGTCATCGGCAATGATCAGACCATCACCATGGCATGCGAGGCCGGACAGCTCGAGCTCAATGCATTTGAGCCGGTCATATTCTTCAACCTGTTCCAGTCCCTTGATATACTCACCGCTGCCGTCGACACCCTCACGGGAAACTGCATATCCGGCATCACCGCCAATGTACAGCACTGCCGCGATCAGGTGGATTCCAGCATCGGTATCATCACCGCCATAAATCCATATGTCGGATATCAGGCAGCCGCCGATATCGCTAAGAAGGCGCTTCATACCGGACGACCGGTCAGAGAGCTTATACTAGAGGCCGGGCTTCTCACAGAGGCGCAGCTTGACGAGCTGCTCCTTCCGTACAACATGACCATGCCCGGCATCCGGGGCAAGTAATGTACATACGCGACATCGCCCTGTCCATCCGGCAGACAATGTATTTGGCTGAGAGCGATTCATATGCGGCAACTTTTATTGACATCAAACGACCAAGGGGCACATCTGATTTTTCTCAACTGACAATTCGTGGACGCCATCGGCTGAGGCACGGGCGTTGACACGGGGAGTCAAAATTGATATGTTATGAAAACCGAGTCTTGCGGATGCACGGGACGAGATCCTTGTGATGAAGGGTCGATGACAGTGCGCAGCATGAGGTTTTGCAGTGAAGCGCAGGGCGAGGGACATATAAACCTTATAGGATATGTGAGGGAGTAGTCAGCGGCGATTGCGTCGGCTCTGTGGGAGGAGCGGATACAGATGCCGGGATTTGTCAACATGCTGACGCGGATACTGCATCCCGCGTCTGGCAAATCGTAAAGGATGAGACTCACGCACGGCTTTGCCGGGGGACATGGGAGAGTGCCTCCGGCGGGCTGTGCGTGGGTCTTTTGCATCTACGCGAAGCAGTGAGCCAAGGATCGGGCATGCTTTTAGTAGTTTGCACAGCAAGGAGGGGGAGAAAATGTTGCTGCTTTTTAAGGTACTGCTGACGGAGTTTATAGCCGAGATGGGAGATAAGACGCAGCTGATGCTGATCGCGCTCACATCCAAGTACAGGATCCGGGATATCATCCTGGGAACTGCAGCCGCCATACTGGTTTTAAACGGGATGGCGGTGCTTCTGGGAGGTCTGGTTGGCTCGCTGATACCGGAATGGCTGATAAAGCTCATCGCAGCACTGGCGTTCATGTACTTTGCCGTGACATCATTTGACGGCGAGGAGGACGATGAGGAGACAGAGGGCGGCGGAGCAGGAAGGTTTGACTTCGCGCCGCTTGCGGTTGCCTCTACATTCTTCGTGGCTGAGCTGGGAGACAAGACGCAGCTGACGGCTATAGCATTCGGAGCAAATGAAGGTCTGGACAAGGCGCTTGTCGTATGGCTCGGCTGCTCGGCGGGTCTTTTTGCGGCGGACATACTCGGGATGCTGATAGGGTATCTGATAAAGGCGAAGATGCCGGAAGGATTTCTGGATATGCTGGCATTTGCGATATTTGCGGTGTTCGGCGTGGTCAATATGAAGACAGCTCTGACGCTGATGCTCGGAGAGGGAGCACCGCTGATCATGCCGCTTCTGGCAGGAATCACGGCGGTATTTGCCGCGGTTGTATACGCGGCGTGGCGAAGGACGAAGAATAGCGCGGCGCAGACGCACAGCTGAGTCCAGGGCCGCAATCAAAAGGCGGACATTCCACGGGAGGATTCAGGTTCGGCTGCGGTCGGATCATGGCTGGCTGCGGTCGGGCTGCAATACACTGCCGGCACAACATTTTTCTTGTAAAAAGCACAGCCCTTTGGTATAATCGCGGCATGTGATTTTACGGTAAGGAGGGCTATTATGAAAAAGCGTTTTACAGCTGCGCTTCTTGCGGCGGTTATGGCCATGAGCATGGTCGGATGCTCGGGAAGCGGATCCTCGTCGGGCACGGGTACCACGGCGGCAGCCGGAGCAGGCACATCTGAGACTCAGGCGGCGCAGGAGGAGAAAAAATATACTACATATACTGAGGTTTATTCCTCGGAGCTGAGCACACTGAACTATCTGACCACTACCACCACAGAGGTTGTAGCCAATGCAAGGCTCTGCGTGGACGGAATGGTAGAGCATGATCAGTACAATATCCTAAGACCCTGTCTGGCCGAGAGCTGGGAGGTTTCGGATGATGAGATGACATATACATTTCACCTGAAGAAAGGTGTGATGTGGTATACCTCCGAGGGCGAGGAGTACGCGGAGGTCAAGGCGGGCGATTTCATCGCGGCGGCGCAGTGGATACTGAACGCGGCCAATGCCTCCAAGATAGCCAATACCTGGTACAACAACATTGCAGGAGCCAAGGACTACTATGACGGAGTAACCACAGACTTCTCTACCGTAGGAATCAAGGCGCCGGACGACTATACGGTCGAGTACACGCTGATCCAGCCGGTTCCGTATTTCCTGAAGATGCTGTCCAACAGCGTATGGTACCCGGCACAGGCGGACTTCATAGCCGAGCAGGGAGACCAGTTCGGAACAAGCAACGATACTCTGCTGTACTGCGGAGCATATATACTCAAGACATTTGAGCCCGAGTTTGAGAGAACGCTCGTCATGAACGACAACTACTGGGGCAAGGATGCGATCTCCATCGCAACTATCAAGTACAAGTACAACAAGGAGGCATCCGCCAACGGGCCAGAGCTGTATCTCAGAGGCGAGACGGACAAGGTCACACTCGGAACCGATATCATCGAGGAGTGGAAGGCGGATGAGAAGCTGTGGGATCAGGTGCATCCGGCTCAGCTGACAAATATGTCCTACTGGATGGCATTTAACTTCGATCCCAAGTTCTCGGATGAGTACAACCCGACGGCATGGAAGGTTGCAGTCAACAACAAGAACTTCCGCAAGGCGCTCTTCTACGCATATGATCGCTATGCGGCGACGATGACGCTTGACAGATACACCTACAAGGACAAGGTCATCAACACATACTGCAGACCCGAGCTTGTTCAGGTGAACGATGTGGACTACCTGATGATGAGCGGACTGGATGAGTACTCGACGAAGGACAATATCTTTGACGCCGACAAGGCGGTCGAGTTCAAGGCAGCGGCTATGGAGGAGCTGTCAGGCAAGCTTACATTCCCGGTTACGGTATATATGCCGTACAATGCAAGCAACAATGCTACCACGAAGCGTGTGCAGGTCATCGAGCAGCAGATGGAAAATGTGCTCGGCACGGACTTCATCGATATAGTTCTGGTCGGATATTCGGGATCGAGCTTCAACTCCGATGTGCGCAATGCAGGCGACTGGGCGTTCATGGAGCTGGGCTGGGGACCTGACTACGCGGATCCCATGAGCAGCTTTGACCCGCTTCTGAAGACGAGTGTCGGAAAGAACTGGGGCTGTCTGTATATGGCAGAGGAATACTACGATGCTGATCTGGGCTATGGCACATTCGAGAAGATGGCGCTGGAGGCCAACTCCATCACCGGAGATCTCAAGGCACGCTATGAGTCATTTGCGGCAGCCGAGAAGTTCCTGCTGGATGAGGCTCTCGTGATTCCCTGCTATCTGTCAGCCGGAGGATATCAGGCATGCAAGCTTGATCCGTTCTCTGGATGGACGAGCCAGATGGGCGATTACGGCAAGAGAAGCCTGAAGGGCGCGGTGGTGCTTGAAAAATCAATGAATGAGACGGAGTATGCCGCAGCCAAGGAGGCATATCTTGCGGCTAGAACCGAGGCGCGCAAGGCGGCCGAGTAAGTCTGCGAGGCAGTTAATTTATGGTTCGGGTGCACCCGAACCTCCAGTTACTCGGATTGTTTCGTGCTTCGCACTCCCACAATCACTGTAACAAATTTATGAAATTTCCACAAAGGAAGGGCGGAGAGATCTGTCCCTTCCTTTGTGAGTATAAAGTTCGCCTGTGCAAGACCCGGGGCGGGCTGCAAGCAACTGGTACGGAGGTTAACATGTTAAAATACATCATAAAACGATTGCTGCAGTCGATTCTGACGCTTTTTGTCATAGCAACCGTGGTATTTCTGCTGATGCGGCTCATGCCTGAGTCCGGATATTTCGGTGAGGAATACGACAAGATGGATCCTGCGCAGATCGAGGCCTCCCTGACGGCGATGGGGCTGAGGGATCCGATTCCTGTGCAGCTTGTACGATACTATAAGTCCATATTGAAGGGGGATTTTGGCAAATCGATATCATTTCGCCCGAATGTGGATGTCATGAAGATCATAAAGCAGAAGGCGCCGTATTCCATCCCGTTCGGGCTGGCCTCGGTCGGCATAGGCGTGCTCACGGGAATATTCATGGGCGTGCTGATGGCGAGATTCAAGAACCGTCTTCCCGATATACTGGGCAATGCCTATGTCGTAGTCATCAACGCTGTTCCTGCCGCGGTCTACTATCTTTTCATCCAGATATATGTATCAAACGCGCTGAAGCTTCCCATCCTCTATGACGCGGACAAGCCGTCAAGCTGGATACTTCCGGCGGTCAGCATGTCGCTGAGCGGTATAGCATACTATGCGATGTGGATGCGAAGATATATGCTGGATCAGATGACAAAGGACTATATAAGCTTCGCGCGCGCCAAGGGACTGTCGGGCAACAGGCTCATGATACGGCATGTGCTGCGCAATGCATTTGTCCCTATCGCACAGTACCTTCCAGCCAGTGTCCTCATGACGATATCCGGCTCCATATATGTAGAGTCGCTCTTCTCGATCCCGGGTATGGGAGGACTTCTTATAGCTGCCATACAGCGGCAGGACAACCCGCTGGTGCAGGCGCTGGTGCTGATATTCTCCAGCATAGGTATACTGGGGCTGCTGCTGGGAGATCTTCTCATGGCGATATGTGATCCCAGGATAAAGCTGGCCGGGAAAGGAGGCGAGGAGTGATGAAGCTGCCTACAAGACTTGAAGCGGATATAGAAAAGCAGATCAGAGAGCATGGCGAGGACATCCTCTTTGCCAGAGCCGAGTACAGCAGCGAGAGAGCCGAGGACGGAGGATATTCCAACTATTCTTACTGGCGCTCCACATGGAGATCATTTACCAAGAACAGGGTGGCGATGTTCTTTCTGTATCTGCTGCTCGGTGTGCTCCTCTTTACGATGATACAGCCGTTTCTGCCGAATCAGAAGGACCCCAATGAGATATTCTGGGTGGGAACGGCACCGGATATGAATCATGCACCGGACTCGGAGTTCTGGTTCGGGACCAATTCAACAGGTCAGGATCTGTGGTCGAGTATATGGCACGGAACGAGAACCAGTCTGCTGATCGGCATAGTAGTAGGATTTTGCAATGCGGTGATAGGAATCGTCATAGGCGCCATGTGGGGCTATGTGCGCGGGCTGGATAGGCTTCTGACGGAGGTATACAATGTGCTGCACAATATACCGAGCAGCATAGTGCTCATACTGGTGTCCTATATCATGAAGCCGGGTGTCGGAACGATGATATTTTCCATGTGCGTGCTAGGATGGCTGCCGATGTGCCGCTTTGTCAGAAACCAGATAGTCATCATCAGAGATCAGGAATACAATCTCGCGTCGAGATGTCTCGGAACGCCGACCATGCGGATGATCACGAAGAATCTTCTGCCGTATCTGGTGAGTGTAATAATGCTTCGTATCGCACTGGCGATACCGTCCGCCATAGGAAGCGAGGTATTCCTGACATACATCGGTCTGGGACTTCCGGTCAGCATACCGTCGCTGGGCAATCTGATCAACGAGGGCAGGATCGTCATGATGAGCGCAAGCTCAAGATATCAGATCATATTTCCGTCCATCGTGCTCTCTGCCATAACCATTTCCTTTTATGTCATCGGCAATGCGTTCTCGGACGCGGCTGATCCCAAGAATCATATATAAAGGAGGTGCGGGCTATGACACAGGAGACTGTAAGGATGAAGACAGAAGAGGCTTTGGCCGCAGATGTGAGCCGCGAGGCTTTGTGCGGCGCGGCGGCCGATGAGAATGTGGCTGCTGATACCACAACTCGCGGTGTTGATACCACGGCTCGCGGTGCGGATATCACAGCTCGCGGTGCGGATACCACGGCTCGCGGTGCTGATATCGCGGCGCAGTGGGCTGCCAGAGAGAAGGTTCTCGAGATCAAGGATCTTGAGGTGAAGTTTGATCTGCGCGGTCAGGTGCTGACCGCCATAAGAGGCGTATCTCTTGACATATATAAGGGCGAGAGCATAGCCATAGTCGGCGAGTCCGGCTCAGGAAAGTCTGTCTTCACCAAGACATTTATGGGAATGATGGACAAGAACGGCAGGATAAGCCGCGGCGAGATACTGTACAAGGGGATGAATCTGGCCGCCTTCACCAAAGAGAAGGAGTGGCTGAGGATCAGAGGCAAGGAGATCGCTATGGTATTTCAGGATCCCATGACCAGCCTGAATCCTCTGAAGACTGTCGGCAAGCAGATACAGGAGGCGCTGGAGCTGCATCAGAACCTGCACGGAAGAGCCGCAAAGGAGAGGGTGCTGGAGCTGCTGAGCGATGTAGGCATCACGGAACCGGAGAGGCGCTATCGGCAGTATCCGCACGAATTCTCCGGAGGCATGAGGCAGCGCGCCGTCATCGCGACGGCCATCGCCTGCAATCCGAACATACTCATTTGCGACGAGCCGACTACGGCGCTGGATGTGACCATTCAGGCGCAGATCATAGAGCTGCTGGGACAGATGCAGAAAAAGTACGGCCTCACCATCATTTATATCACGCATGATCTGGGTGTCGTGGCGAAGGTTGCGGACCGCATAGCCGTGATGTACGCGGGCGATATAGTGGAGATAGGCCTGTGCAATGAGATATTTTACAACTCACAGCATCCGTATACATGGGCGCTGCTGTCGAGTCTGCCGCAGCTCGGCGTAAAGGGCGAGCCGCTGTATTCCATACAGGGAACACCGCCGAACCTGTTCAAGGAGGTGAAGGGGGATGCATTTGCCCCGCGCAACCCGCAGGCGCTGAACATAGACTATCAGATCCGTCCGCCGTATTTTCAGGTGTCGCCGACGCACTTTGCCAAGACATGGCTGCTGGATCCGCGTGCTCCGAAGACAGAGCCGCCTGCGATCATATCGCGGCTGAGAGACAGATGGAAGGAGGCCAATCCGTATGCCTGAGACAAGAGAAAAGCTGCTGGAGGTCAAGGATCTGCATGTCGAGTTCGGCAAGGGGAAGAAGAGCTTCGAGGCCATAAAGGGCGTGAGCTTTGACATATACAAGGGAGAGACCTTCGGACTGGTAGGCGAATCCGGCTCGGGCAAGACCACCATAGGGCGGGCCATCATACGCATCAATCCCGTGTCATCGGGCGAGATACTGTTCAAGGGACAGAGAATCAGCGGCAGGATAGACAGAAAGACGAAAAATGATATCATCCGCAAGATACAGATGATATTTCAGGATCCCATGGCATCGCTCAATGAGAGAGCCAAGGTTGATTATATCGTATCCGAGGGACTCTACAACATAGGCGGTTTCTCATCGGAGCAGGAGCGTCAGGAACTTGTGAAGAAGGCCATGCTGGATGTGGGGCTTCCGCCGGAATTTGCCACGAGATTCCCGCATGAGTTCTCGGGAGGGCAGCGGCAGCGCATCGGAATCGCCAGAGTGCTGGCCATGCATCCGGAGCTTGTCATCGCCGATGAGCCCATCAGTGCGCTGGATGTATCCATCAGGGCGCAGGTGCTCAATCTTCTCGCCGATCTTCAGAAGGAATACGGGCTTACCTACTTGTTTGTAGCGCATGATCTGTCTATCATGAGATTCATAACAAACAGGCTGGCGGTCATACACAAGGGAGTGATAGTCGAGCTGTCCGATACGGAAAAGCTGTTCGCACATCCGCTTCACCCATATACGAAATCGCTCATTTCTGCGATTCCGCAGCCGGATCCTCTGACCGAGAAGGGCAAGAAGGCCATGCACTATGATCCGTCATGTCACGACTATTCAACGGACAAGCCGGTGTGGTGTGAGATAGAAGAGGGGCATTTTGTGCTCGGTAATCAGGCGGAGCTTGAGCAGTACAGAAAGGAGATCATGAAATAAGATGGAGCATGTTATTTCCGAAAAATGCATACAGGCACAGGCATATATCGTGCCGTTCACTGCGGGAGCGACAAGGCGTATTCATATATCTGATGCTGTCGATGAAGCGATAGATATCGCGCTGACAGGCGGTATAAGCTCCGAACTTGGCGCCATAAAGACTCTGACCATGCCGTCGGAGGGAAAGCTGGTGACGGTGGTGCTGGCAGGGCTGGGAGACGGCCGGATCAGCGTAAGAGCGCTTCACACGAAGCTTGCGGCGGCATTTAAGTCGGCAAAGCAGCAGGGAGCCGCGACAGTCGCCGTGATGCTGGATCAGGCGCCGGAGCTGGCAGAGTCAAGGGAGCTTTTCACAGCGCTTGCAAGGCTTCCGCAGCTGGTAGGCTACAGCAATTGCGGACACAGGCACGCGCCTGCGGGCGGCAGCTTTGAAAAGATAGTTTTTGTGACGGAGAAAGCCGCAGAGACGGCGGAGGAGCTTGAGGATGCTCTTCATGAGGCGGTGGCCTGCGCGAGAGGAACCATCCTGGCAAGGCAGCTGTGCAATATGCGCGCCACGGAGCAGACTCCGCTGTCGCTGGCAGCCGATGCGTGCGCTCTCGGCAGGGAATACGGCTTTGAGGTAGAGGTCTTTGAGCATGATGAGATACAGTCGATGGGCATGGACTGCTTCTTGTCAGTGGCGAAGGGAGCCGTAAATACGCCTCCGGCACTCATCGTGATGCGATATCTGAACGGCGGAGACGCGCCGCGCATAGGTCTGGTGGGAAAGGGAATCGTCTATGACAGCGGCGGCTACAGCATCAAGACCACGGCCGGCATGAAGAACATGTTTGATGATATGGGCGGAGGAGCTGCGGTGATCGGAGCCATGACGGCTATCGCGAGCCGCGGACTCAAGGCCAATGTCATCGGGGTGATAGCCGCATGCGAGAACAAGATATCAGAGGAGGCCTATGAGCCGGGTGATATCATCGGCTCCATGAGCGGCAAGTCCGTTGAGGTCATCAGCGCCGATGCGGAGGGCAGACTGACTCTGGCAGATGCAGTGACATACATACAGCGAAAGGAAGGCGCGAAGATAGTGGCGGACATCGCTACATTGACGGGCGCTGCAAAGGGCGCTGTGGGCAAGTTCACTGCCGCGGTTTTGTGCAATGATGATAAGCTGTATGAGGCCGCAAGCGAGGCATCGCGCGTGTCGGCCGAGAAGATATGGAGGCTCGAGGCGGATCCGGAGATGATTCCGTGCCTGAAGTCCCCTGTAGCCGATCTGAAAAATACCGGCAATTCCGCGACGGACGGCGGCGGGTGCATGCTGGGCGGACTGTTCGTGGGAGAGTTCATCGAGGATGACATACCATGGCTTCATATAGACATGGCTCCCGTGAACTTCAGGACGGAGCCTCCGGCATACGGCTCATACGGAGCGACAGGCTACGGGGCAGCGCTGCTGTATCATATGGTAAAGCAGTTGAGTAAGTGATCCGTGGTCAGTTGACAGTGGTCAGTTGTCAGCTTGCAGCGTGTGTGTGTACGACGGCAGACAGCGGTTGCACGATAGGGTTGCGAGGACGCGTCATGTACGAGGATACGGCAGGCAACCGGGTGTACACACAGGAAAGCACGATGCAGCGACTCAAGGTACACAGAAAAAGATAATAAGGGAGATGCGACATGAAGCCGCGTATAGGGATAATCACGAGATATAACGAGAAGGACAGGCAGTATCTGTCCACATCAGCATATGTGCTGGCTGTTGCGGCAGCGGGAGGAGTTCCCGTGCAGCTTCCGCTGGTGGATATCGATGATACGGAGAGCCTCATAGGATGCGTGGACGGGCTGCTGCTCACGGGGGGACCGGATGTGTCTCCGCTGCTGTACGGTGAGGAGCCGTGCAACAAGATGGGCTCGTGCAGGCAGTTCAATGATCAGATGGAGATTGCGCTGCTGCATGCCGCAACAGCTGCAAAAAAGCCGGTGCTCGGTATATGCAGGGGTTTGCAGGTGATCAATGTAGGTTACGGCGGGACACTCTATCAGGATATCCCAAGCCAGATACCGGGAAGCGGCATGCACCTTCAGCCGTCGGGAAGAAATGAAAGAACTCATACGGTATATCTCACTGCGGGGTCATACGCCTGCAGGGTATGCGGAGATGAGAAGATATATGTGAATACATTTCATCATCAAAGCGTCAAGGACATCGGCAAGGGACTTACTATCACGGGCCGGGCTGCCGACGGCGTCGTAGAGGCCATAGAAAATGAGGACGGCTCGGTATTTGCGGTGCAGTGGCATCCGGAGGGCATGTATGAGGAATATTCGGAACACCGCGCCGTGTTTGAGACATTCATAAAGAGATGCATGCGGTAGGGCAGTGGTCAGAGGGTAGTGATCAATGAGCAGAAGGTAGGCGCCGCACGGGGAGACCTCGAGTGGCGCCTTTTTCGCTCGTGACTCGTGACTCAACGTTCACGGAGCACTTTCTTCTGCTGTTTACCGATCACCAAATACAGGCTACCGGTCACTGATCACTGAAAACTGTTCACTGGTCACTCAACCTTCGTCACTTCATAGCCTGCGTCGGTCACGGCCTTGATGATGACCTCATCGGCTACAGCTGCTGCTGTCTCGATGACCGCGGTGCCCTTCTCGTGGCTGACCTCGGCTGCAGAGACTCCGTCTATACCCTCGAGAGCCTTCTTGACTCTTGCCTCGCAGTGAGGGCACATCATTCCTGTGATACATACTGTCTTTGACATAATATCTCCTTTCCCTTCGTGTGAATCTTTTTTGTTCATATCTTGCTTACGCAAAGCTTCCCTGTGCGGGCTCTCTTTACGCGAGTTTTCTTTGTTCAGATTCTCGTTATGCAAAGCTTTCTTACTCGTATTCTCTTTATGCGAATCATTTGTGCGCGGATCCTCTTCGGGAGAATCCGTATGAGCGGCGGATGCCGGAGCGGCAGATGCCGACTGCGGGCTTGCGAGCTTTCTTTTAAGCTTTTTATCTCTGCCCGAATCGCGGATATCAAGCAGATTGAGGCGGAGCGCATTCATGCATACGAAAAAGCTCGAGCATGCCATGGCGGCGGCGCCGTACATGGGCTTCATGGCGACTCCGTAGACACCCATAGCAAGGGGTATGCACAGCGCATTGTAGAAGAAGGCCCAGAACAGGTTCTGATGGATATTTCTGATCGTCGCACGGCTGAGCCTTACGGACGCGCTCACATCCGAGAGTCGTGATTTCATCAGAACTATGTCCGCCGCATCTATCGCTACATCAGCTCCGGCGCCTATGGCCACACCTACATCGGCTCTCGTCAGCGCAGGGGCATCGTTTATACCGTCTCCTACCATCGCGACATTTGATCCGTCTGACTGGAGCCGGCGTATGACAGCCTCCTTACCGTCCGGCAGCACTCCGGCGATAACCTGATCCACGCCCGCCTGAGAGCCGATTGCCGCAGCAGTGCGTTCATTATCCCCGGTCAGCATAACAACATTGATCCCCATGCCCTTGAGCTCGGATATAGCCGCCGCCGAGTCATCCTTGATCGTGTCAGCTACGGCGATGATACCGAGAAGACGCATGGTGGGGGCGGAGGCAGCCGGTGATCCGTCTTCAAGGCATGGTGCGGAGTCAGAGGAGACATCGACTGCTTTATCACCGTGCGGATCCTGCGATGACATGTCTGCGGCAAAGAACAGCGGCGTCTTGCCCTCGGATGCAAGTTGTTCGCTTTGAGTCTTGAGTGTGTCGCTGACAGCGACCTTTCCGGATATAAAGCGGGCACTTCCGCCGAGCAGCGTGATATCGCCGAGCCGTGCGGTCAGTCCGTTGCCGGGGAGCGCGGTAAAGTCAGTGACCTCGCGTGATGCGACGGAGTGCTCATGAGCATATGCCACTATGCTTTTGGCGAGTGGATGCTCGGATCT
This sequence comes from Lachnospiraceae bacterium, assembly GCA_963643215.1. Classification (GTDB taxonomy): domain Bacteria; phylum Bacillota; class Clostridia; order Lachnospirales; family Lachnospiraceae; genus Darwinimomas. The sequence goes on from CAVIJY010000032.1 coordinate 16,680, forward strand.
TTGCTCGAGCGAGTAGGCCAGCTCCAGAAGCTCATCGCCTGTGCATCCGTCTGCGGGGATCACATCGGTGACGACGGGCGCACCGGAGGTGATGGTGCCTGTCTTGTCAAGTGCTATCGTGTCGACGCGCCCGATGGCCTCAAGCGAAGATGCGGTCTTGTAAAGTATGCCGTTCTTTGCTCCGACACCGCTGCCGACCATGATGGCGACGGGAGTGGCGAGCCCGAGAGCGCAGGGGCAGGAGATGACGAGCACGGATATGCCGCGCGCGATAGCCCAGCCGGGATCCTTTCCCATAAATATCCAGATAAGGATGGTTGCCAGTGACAGAGCTATGACTGACGGTACAAAGACGGCTGAGACCTTGTCGGCTATCCTTGCGATGGGTGCCTTGGTGGCGGCAGCATCATAGACCATCTTTATGATCTGTGAGAGTGTGGTATCCTCGCCGACTCTGGTAGCAGTGCATCTTATATACCCGGACTGATTGATGGTGGCGGCCGAGACACCGTCGCCCTCTGCCTTGTCTACAGGAACCGACTCACCGGTCAGCGCGGATTCGTTGACGGCGGTATGCCCCTCGATGATCACTCCGTCTACAGGGATATTTTCCCCGGGTTTTACCACAAATGTATCTCCGACAGCCACCTCGCCTATGCCGACCACGACCTCGAGGCCGTCACGCAGCACAGTAGCCTCCTTGGGAGCCAGTTTCATCAGGCTCTTGAGTGCGTCGGTGGTGCGACCCTTGGACATAGACTCAAGCATCTTTCCGACGGTGATGAGCGTGGGAATCATGGCTGCCGACTCAAAGTAAAGATGATGCATGGCATAGTACATGACCTGCTCATGGTCGCCGAGTCCCATATACCAGATCATGATAAACAGGGAGACCAGCGAATAGGCAAATGCCGCCGATGATCCGAGCGCGACCAGAGTATCCATGTTGGTGCCGCCGTGAAGCACGGCTCCGAAGCCCTGCGAGAAGAACTTGCGGTTGATGTACATGACTATGATGGAGAGCAGCATCTCAAGCACGCCGACGGCCACATGATTGTGAAACAGCGCGGGAGCGGGCCAGCCCCACATCGACACGCCCATCGAGAAGTACATAAGTACCAGCAGGAAGCCCGCTGATGAGATGAGGCGCCTTCTCATGACGGGAGTCTCGCGATCTGCAAGAGAGTCCTGCGCGGCATCGGAAAATGTATTCCGCGAGGTCTTTGAGGATGCATACTGTACGGATGCATTTGCGGACATACCGGCAGAGGCGCCTGCCGGGCCGCCCTGCAGAGAGGCTCCGTAGCCTGCGTTCTCTACAGCTTTGATGATATCGGCCGGAGCCGCCGTGCCCTCTACGCCCATGGAATTGGTCAGAAGGCTGACAGCGCATCCGGTCACTCCGGGAACCTTGCCGACGGCCTTTTCGACCCTCGCCTGGCATGCAGCGCAGCTCATGCCTGTCACATTGTAAGCTTCCATATATATGTGACTTGATCACCTGGCGCAGACAGCTAGCGCAGACACCTGATGAAGACATCTGACGCAAACACCTGATACGGACAGCTGACGCAAACACCTGATACGGACAGCTGGTGCATACAACTGGCGAAGACAGCTGATGCAAACAACTGATACGGACAGCTGGTGCGGTGATCAAATGCTCCTTTCTCCCGGATATCCGGGGTGATGTTATTTCATAAGCTTGCGAATGGTCTTCATCAGCTCATCAACCACGGCATCGTCGCCCTTTCTTATATCATCGACGACACAGCCCTTGATGTGAGCGCCGAGAAGCTCCTGATTGAAGGAATGTATGGCGGAGCTTACGGCTGCCGACTGCTGCAGTATATCGTTGCAATAGGCATCATTGTCGAGCATCGAGATGAGCCCTCTGATTTGCCCCTCGATGCGTCTGAGCCGGTTGATGAGAGCCTTCTTCTGAATGTCATCGCGGTGTGTGGTGCGTACGCCGCCGGAGGTGATATCGCTACCTGTTTTCGAGCAGTAGCACGGAGGCGTGCTCTTGCCAGAGTTTGATTTTGCGGTTGACATAGGTGAGTCCTTTCGCTATTTTGCGGCCTTTCGGCCGATGCAGGATAAATATTATAGAATCTAAAATACTCCCCGTAAGTATCTGAAATATATACTCATGGGGAGTATTTGTCAACAACTGTTTGCAAAATTGTGATGAAGCATATGCTCCGGTGAAAGCCGGCTGCAGAAAGTGGCCTGAAGAAAATGAAGTGATAGAATCCAGCAGAACTGAAATTTACGAAAAAATACAACTCCACTTTGGATTAGCGTCAATTTGAGATGCGTATGCATCCGCAGCCGTTTCCGATAGACAGGCTGGATATGCTCATACCCAGCAATCTGATATAAAAGCGTTGATAAGTCGGGGCAAGAGCGTTTTTTTAAATGATAGTAGACAACTTTATGAATAGTGTGTACAATGTGCATTGAAAGTTAGTTATAACTAACTCAAAACCACCATTTCGCGTATCATCCGATATAGCATCATGCACAGCAAAGCGGTGCGGGCGGAGTGTGAAGGAGAAAGGCTCAGAAAGGAGGCACGGATGTCTGGAGAGATGATAGTGGCGCACTGTTCTCCGACGCTTGCCGGGATAAAGACAGCCAATATGTTCACATGTCCGTATGCCTCGGCGCGGGAGATGCGCAGGAGCGCGAGGATGTGGGGCAGGGCTCTGGCACAAAAGGGGCTCAAGGTGGTGCCGCTCCGGTATATGGGAGGACGCGGCCTGATGTATATCTACCGTCCGTCCATGCTTTCATCCGATCTGAAGAATGAAAAGGCATGCCGGATCCTGAAGGACTGCGGTTATGGCAGCAAAACTCCGAGAGCATGTCTGGGGCAGCTTGTGAAGCGGCTGGAGAGTCGGGACGAATTTCCGCATGAGATAGGCCTGTTTCTCGGATATCCGCCGGAGGATGTGGACGGGTTCATCGTCAACAAGGCGGGAGGGTACAAGTATTCGGGATACTGGAAGGTATATTCGGACGAGGAAGGCGCGAAGAGAACATTTGCCAGATACAGGCAGTGCACTAGGATATACAGTGAGCAGTACGCGAAGGGCAAGAGTATCGAGCGGCTGACGGTAGCCGATTGATATAGATAAAACACGAAAGGCTGGTAACAACAATGAGCAAGATAGCGGTTGTATATTGGAGCGGAACAGGCAACACAGAGGCCATGGCGAAAGCTGTGGCAGAGGGCGTGAAGGAAAATGGCGCAGAGGCCGAAGTGATAGGTGCTGCGCAGTTTGACGCTGCGCAGATGGACGCATATGATGCCATCGCGTTCGGATGCCCGGCCATGGGAGCCGAGGAGCTTGAGGAGACGGAATTTGCGCCGATGTTTGACGGATGCCGCTCCAGGCTCTCGGGCAAGAAGATCGCGCTGTTCGGTTCATACGGATGGGGCGACGGTGAGTGGATGAGAACATGGGAAGAGTCATGCAGATCAGACGGAGCGGTTCTTGCGTGCGACTGCGTGATGTGCAACGAGGCACCCGACAGTGACGGAATCGATGCCTGCAAGAAGCTGGGCAAGGCACTGACGGCATAAAAACAGCAACAGCAATTGACAAACCTCCTACTAAAGCAAACATAAAAACCAGAGCAAAAAACCTAAAGCAAACACAAGACCCGTCATGGTGATAAAAGCGAATCGCCGAGGCGGGTTTTGCGTTGAGGTGACGGGTGAACCGCTACAGCGAATTTTGTGCTGAAGCGAGAAGCGAACCGCATGTCGGACGACAAGGCGTGAAAAACTGATAGCCATGGCATGAAAACCGGGACGATATCGCTCATTAAGTTTCGATACTATGATATAAT
>CAVIJY010000033.1:0-20488 GCA_963643215.1 Lachnospiraceae bacterium
TTTATATCATTTTGGCGCTGCTCATACAGCTGAACCATACGAAGCGCCACTCCGGCGCTTTGCGCCAGCTCTCTCTGCGATATTCCCCGATATCGCCTTATGCGTTTGAGATTTGTCTCCTTGCCTGCCGCATTTTCATGAACAAGCCTTCTCGCCTCTTCGGCAAAAGCGCTTACATCGGCCTTCTTCTCTCTGTACATCTCGCCTATGTGCGCCAGAGTCATCCCTGATTCCACGAGCACACGGAACGAATACCCGGTACGCCACTGGGTGTATGCCATGAACCATCCGATCCAGTATTCATCGGTTCTCTCCGGATCCAGCGTTGTTGCAAGATCCAGAATCTTGCCGGTCGTGCATCTGAACACCTCGATCGCCAGCTCTGCTCCGGACATGCCGCCGAGATACTTGGGATTGCCGTGCTCTATCTTCTGAGCGACTCCCGAGTTTATGAAAAGCATGAAAAAGCTGTCCATGTCAAATCCGCATACATTTACCGCGAAATCGACCATGTCTCCCATCTCAATCATCGCTTCGTTTAGGTAACCTTCCTCGTAAGCGGGGCTCATATTTTGGCCACTCTCCTCTCATGATATCTATCAGATAAACAGCCGTACCGTCCTTCTCCCGACCCTTATCCTTTCGAATCTGTCCGCGTCTCTCACTGTCTGCCGCCAGCATCATCGGATAGTAGGTATCCCTGTCCGCCGGTGAACTCGACTGAAACTCCAGCGCCTCATATCCCTTTTTGCTTCTTATCACAAACTGGCGCCCTGCCGTACCGAGCTTCATTGCTCTGCGAAGCTCGACCAGACTCATCTCGTTGTTCAGAAATGCATTGGCAAATGCCGTAAAGCAGTTGTCGCCTCTCATTCCGATGATCACATCATAGCGCTGATATCTCGGCAGAAAGTTCTTCAGCAGAAACTCCCGCTCCTGCTCTGCGATCTGCGAGGTGAGCGTAAAATGCCGATGCTGCAGCAGCATGGCCATCCAGCTCAATATGCTGAATCTGTGCGCTGCCATATCCATAACCTTAAGGCCCTCGGTTTTGAGTATATATTTATTGGCATATCCGTCTGTCTCGGATGCGCATGCCCACTGCTTGGCCAGCTCCTCAGATTCCGTCAGGTAAAAGCCCTGCCCGAAGTCCTTGTTTACTCCGATATGCTTATAATCCGGCGCATCTATGATGAGCTGCGACCCATGATACAAGGTGTATTCTTTTTCTATCATATCTTCCTCTGTTTCTGGCGTTTTGGCGATATAACAAATTAACTATAATTGTAATTTCTCCCTCTTGTCAAGAACCATGTCTGAAAATGCTCTGTTTCGAAGAAATAAGCAAGATCGACATTGAGCCCCACGGATATCTTTATAAGGCTGCTGAAGCGTATATCGGCATTTTTGCCGTTTATGATATCGCGAAGCGAGCTGAGCGGCATCTCCGACCTCGCCGCCAGATCCGAAAGCGTCATGTTGTTCATGAAGCACAGCTCCCTGATACGAAGCGCTATAAGCCTTGTGGCATCAACCTGCATTGGATCCTTGTTCTTTTGACTCATGAGCCTCCTTATTTGTACTTTCGACCACATACAGCGGCCTTGCCTTTGCCTCCTCAAGAAGAACCGAGATATATGCTCCCATGATCCCGAGCAATGTGAAAAGAACGGAAAAAAGGAAGCATATGATACAGAGCAATGCTGCAAATGCGCTCGGCTTTCCGTGCATCACCCATCCTGCAATCAGCATGACCAGCAATATCAGGCTGATTCCTCCTGATATCACTCCCGCACCGATACCAAGCTTTAGCGGAGCATCCGAAAAGCATATGATAGTTCCGGCTGAGAAGCTTATCAGTCTGCCTATGGAATATTTACTGTGCCCGGCGACTCTGTCAGCCGCATCATAGCGAAGGCTTGTCTTTTTAAATCCGGCATTCTGGACAAAGCCCCGAAGAAATCTGTTGCGCTCCCTGTAGTCATGTCTGAGCACTGAGGCGACCCTGTCTGATATGCCGAAGAAATCTGATGCATTTTCGTCTACATGAGCACTGCTGATAGCGTTGATGAGCCTGTAGAAAAGCGGCGAGGTCAGATTCTTGATCAGTCCGGCGTCCCTGTTGGTTGTCCGGATCATGCTGATCACATCATATCCCGCCTCAAATCTCCCGAGCATATCCGGAATGCATTCCACCGGATGCTGCAGATCCGCATCCATGCATATGATGTAATCGCCCGATGCGTAATCTATACCTGCTATCATGGCCGCCTCATGACCGAAATTGCGGCTGAAGGATATGTACTTCACCCTTTTATCGGTCTCGGCTAGCCCGCGTATGATCTCAAGCGATCTGTCCGTGCTTCCGTCATTGACGAATATAAGCTCATATTCCTCTATGGCAGCCTCCGCCTCAGGTCGGCAGCGCTCATAAAAAAGCGGCAGCGCGGCCTCCTCGTTATATACCGAGATCACCACCGAAAGCATCTTGCCATGCACCATATACTTACCTTCTTCCCGGCCAGGTTCCGTTATGTCTTTTTTCAAGAACATACATTCATCATTTTGTGCCGTCATATTCATATTGTCAAGCCTGATTGCATACCGTCAGCGTCTGAACACATTCCATTCATTGTCTCTGAGGATGCCGAGCGCTTTGCGTATCTTTTCCGGATCCCGGTACTGCAGCACGCTCTTCAGCTCCTCGTCCGAGCTGTTCTCGAAGTCCAGCGCTGTCTGCCGCATATTTTCAAAGGCTTCCTTTCTGTACGGAGCCATATGTATCTCACGGACATAGTTCATGCACTGCCCTGACAGTATCAGTACACATATACCCAGGGTAAATGCCGTCACGGCACCGGTGTGCCGCCCTGCGCCGTGCATCTCTTCACACTTTTTCAGCTTCTGCATGCCCGGCATCTTCCCGGCCTGCTCCCCGGATGTTCTGTTTGCTTTTGTCTTGCAGGCATAGAACAGGGTCAGCAGGATCCCGATGCTTCCGCTCATATACTGCAATGCATATCTGGAGCTCATGCTGTACATGGTATCAAGGAATATCCAGCGCGACGCAACTATCAGCCCGTGACTTAAAAGCGCCATGATCATAAGCATCATGGGAAGCACGGTCTTTTTGTAAAGTCCCGTTTTTACATTCAGTATCACCGCCGTGATATAGGCAGTGAGTACGGCGATCCCCTCTCCCATCAGCACCGCATCCGGAATCTCCGCTGCCTGAGCGGTCTCGGCAACTACGGCAAGACCCGTGAAGGACTTGATCAGCAGCTGAGCAAGAAAGCCCGGGTCGGATGTCACAAGTTCGCCCAGACTCACTACCTCAGGCACCGCATATTCATATTCCACGCTTATATGGCTCAGGAAATACAGTCCGAAAGGAATCAGCACGGATGCAAATCTCCGTATCCACATTCCTGTATCAGATCTGCCTTCCTTCAGCATGCTCATACAATCCGCAAGATATATCAGACATACGCATCCCGCATACGCCGCGCAGTACGGCCCGGCTATCAAAAAAATGATCAGCGCAGGAAGCATCAGCAGCCGTCTCTCGTCCTGCGCTCCGGCATCCGCGCGGACGCGGTCATAAAGAGCAAAATGCCCGTAAAAAAAGGCCATCGCCCAGAAATGCACCCATCCGGTTCCGTTCGTCAGCATCTCCCATTTATCCAGCGAAAATATGATAAACATCACCAGCTGTATCAGCAGCATCGAAACTCCCCGCCTGATGCAATATCGTCCGATAACAGCTGCACATGCCGCAAGCCCCGCGGCTCCGAGCATCATATCAAATGTGGTGCTGTAGCCGAGCGCCTTCACATTGAACAGACGCTCAAGATATGTGACCGGTATTCTTTCCAGAGCATCCGCATGCAGATACGGCGAAGGATCCGCAACATTCGGAAGATATGTATTGATGAGCCTCATATAGTCGGTATATACCACATCAACCGTAGCGCTTCTGATATATGCAGTTAGAAACAAAAATCCCCACGCTACCGTCAGTGCGGTTATCAGCTTCTTGGCCATACGCTGCCACCTCTCCGTGATCACCGTGAAACCCGTACAAACAGATTGTTCTTTTTATCCTCTGTCAGCACTATGATATCGTCCCTGTCGGGAACATCATTTACCGAATCCACATGTATGATGGGCGTACCGGCAGCCTCCCGCGCAGGATCAAATGTTTTCAGAAATGTCCTTGCGGTAAAATCACTCATTTCAAACTCATTTCCGATGATATATATGCTTTTGCCCCACAGCTCATCACCATATCGCCCGTATGTCTCGTCAGCCAGCGAATTGTACCGCGACTGATTGGTAAACAGATATATCTTATAATACCCGGTCCGGTAGTACACATCACATACGGTCACAGCAAAAACCGCGCCTGTCAGCAGCACTCCCGCTGCTGTCCGTACAGCCCGGCTGTGCGTCGTGCAGCCGTACATATAGGCAAGCATAAAGCACATAAACGCCCAGGTAACATATATCCATCGCATCTCCACTCTGATAGTCACGGAGGCTGCCGCCATGCATCCGATCATAAATCCTCCGAAGAATACGATGTCTGCCGCTATATCTGCCATGGATCGCCTGTCGCGCGATATAAGCATATCCGTGACCGATATCAGCGCAATCAGTACAGTCATCAGTATAAATGCACCCGCAAATATCCGTATATATCCGGGAGTCTGCTCCCACGGCCATCCGTTCAGATGCTCCGGTCCTGCATTTATCCCGAACAGATACTTTATCTGATCCTTGAAGGAATTGACGGCCAGCGACCATGTAAATGTATCCTCCACCTCGGTTCCGCCCGTACCCGCCGGCATGAGCTTGCCTATGGTCAGATATCTGATCAGCTGAACAGCCGCGAATGTCGCTGCCGAAGCGGCCGCCTTCATGATACTTCCCGAGACCTCTCCGCTTCGCCGCATGAGTATCGCGTAGAAGAACATGGGAAGAAGCACCATATATCTCTCGTGGGTGAAGCAGACGATGAAATATATCATCAGCGCACGCCAGAAGCACCTGTCCCCCTCGCCATTCATGTAATCATACAGCTCTCTGCATATCATGAGCGCAAAGAGCATGGCAAAGGATTCCAGCGTCCCCAGGAGCTGACTGACCGCATAGTAGGAAAACCGTGATGTGATGATGGCCATGGCAAGGATCCACGCTACATAGCGGCTGCGTGACAGCCTCCTCATGAATACATAGCAGTAGACCGCCGTGATCAGCATGATGACCAGATTGATCGGTACGATCCACTCCATATGTGTTCCGATCAATGCCAGCTCCGCCCATGATATGAACCAGAATACAGGGCGAAATCTGGATACTCCCGTAGGGAAGACAAAATCCAGAAATGTCCATTCCCCGTAGCAGGACCAGTTGTACAGGTCATCCATATACAGCCCCGCCACTCTGATATCTCTGTTGACATATGCTATCCATGCTCCCATAAGACAGATAAGCAAGATGTCTGCGATATTGAATTTTATCAGGGATATGTCATCCTCTCTCCTGCGTCTGCTCATGCTCATGTAGATTTGTCCTTTTTTATCCTGCCTGCGTCTGCCTTCTGCGTATCACCGGTACGCATCATAGGACTTTCTGTACAGCCGTTTTACGATCTCTGCTGCCGGGGCGGGCAGCAGCCTGTCAAACATCTCTGATTCCTCGCGCTCTCTGGTATGATCTCTGATGCATTGCCCTGTAGCCGCGTCACGGTGAACCCGATAGATGATCAATGGTCTTTCTACGCATACCCATCGTCCCGGTCTGCCTGCCATGCGCTCCAGCATATCCCAGTCAAGTACAAACCTGTATTTCGCGTCAAAGATATCATGTCCGCACATCTCCGGCACATATGTACATGACGGGCATATGACCGGGTTGCCCAGCATGAGCGCCGCTCTCTTCACCGAAGTCCTGTCACACAGCTGCGGCAGCGACAACGGCAGCCGCAGTATACGCTTTACGCATCCCACAAGCCCCGTACCTGCAAGCCTGTGCTCCACTGCCGTCGCGGATCCTGTCATGAAAATGCTCATATCCGTATATCTGCTCTTCATCTCAAGAAGCGTTTTTGTATAGTCTCTCATGTATATATCGTCCTGATGAGCCAGCGTCACAAGCTCGGCGCACCCGGCAGCCGTCTCATAGGCGAAGTTCCAGTCTGCCCCTATGCCGCTCTCACCGTCTCTGACATATACCGGTATCCCGTACCTGCGTGCTATATCATCCAGAAAGTCAGACGGTGTGGATGTGCATATCATCAGCAGCGAAGGCACGCTCTGGCCCTTAAGGGATCTGATGCAGGCCTCCAGATAAGGTGATTGTCCGTATGCGCATATGGCAAATGCATGTGTCATATCATCACTCCATGTCTGTACTTACCACAGCCCATACCGCATCTATGCTGTGATGCTTTTTAACATAATCAAGAGCCGCGCTGCTCATGCGCTCAAGCTCCTTTGTGTCCTCATAAAGTCCTATGATCGCTTCGGCGAGCTCATCCGCTGTATCAGCTGTTCTCATCACGGCTGTGGCGTCCGCTATGCCCTCCGCTCCGACTGATGTGGTCACCACCGGAAGCCCGTAGTAGAGCGCCTCTATGACCTTGCCCTTGACTCCTGCGCCGTATCTGAGCGGCACTGCCGCAAGTCTGCAGGTTCCGTAGAGCCTTGACAGCTCCTCATCGGTTACAAAGCCCTTCACATCTATGCCCGCCTTCTCATCCGAAAGCGCCATGATCTCATCATCCGCATGAGAGCCTACCACTATGAATCCGGCTCCTGTTCTTTCATGCACTTTCGGCCAGATCTCCCCGGCGAACCAGAGCACGGCGTCCTTGTTCGGCGGATGAGCAAATCCTCCTACAAACAGTATATCCCTGCGCTTTGCATAGTCTCTTTCGCCGCCGTCGCAAAAGTTCTCGTACACATATGCGGTTATGGCCTTCACCCGTATATCAGGATCTATCTCATGTACGGCATCAACCTCAACCTGCGACGGATAATATGACTGATCCGCTTTATAGAGAATACCGAGCTCCACGGAGCGCCAGTAATCACTTGACTGCTTGTCCTTCGCGTCTCCCGTGATCATATACTGACGCATCTGCCTCAGATAATGCAGATCATGACCGTAATATATAACCTTGAGCTTTGTATGTTCCTTTATGAAGTCTATGTATTTGGAGGCGATGTGCGGCCTGTTCAGATAGACAAAATGCAGATCACTCTCATGATCCCTTATCCAGTCCCATATGCCCGTCTGCATGTCGGCTCCGTAGAGTATCTCCACGCCCATCTGCTCCAGAGTGGTTGAATACGGCTCCTCGTGCAGAAAGTTGTCTCCCAGAAACTTCACCTCATAGCCCCTGTCCAGCAGCATCCTGATATACTGGTATGTCGTCCTGGAGCCTGCATCGCGATCCCATGTCGGAACATAGTGATCCACAACAAGCACTATCTTCCTGCCTCTGCTTCTTTCTCTGGCGCGGAAAGGATCCGGATTGCCTGTATTTTCGTACTGCTCGGACAATCTGTGCGACCACTTCTGCCTGAGCTTTACCGCATTATCCTTCTGATACTTCTTAAGACCCGTTCCGTTCACATCGGTGCCGTTGGATATGCCCTCATAGTGAACAACCACCGAAAGCGGCTGATATACCACCCGGTATCCGTGCTCTCTCACCTCAAATGCGAGATCACTGTCCTCGCAATATGCCGGGGCATAGCGCTCGTCAAAGCCGCCTATCTCCTCCCAGAGAGACCTTCTGATCATGATGGCCGCTCCGGATATGTAATCGACATCGCGCACATAGTTGTATTCACATTTGTCCGGGTCATCCCCGCGTCCGTAGTTCCAGCCCGATCCGTCGCTCCAGATGATTCCTCCGGCTTCCTGCAGACGCCCGTCAGGATATATCAGCTTTGATCCTGCCATGCCTATGCCCGGATCCGCCTCCATCAGAGTAAGCAGGCTTGACAGCCAGTTTTCTCTCACCTGTGTATCATTGTTCAAAAAGAAGATGTAGCGTCCCCGTGCGCGCCTCGCCGCCTGATTGCAGTTTCTTAAAAAGCCCTGATTTGTCTCGTTTCGCGCTATCACAAGCCCGTCGATAAAACGGTCTATCTGCGCCGTTGCATCGCTTGATACATCATCCGCAAGGATGACCTCATACGGTATGCCCTCCGTATGATCTATGATCGATGCTACGCACTTATAGGTGTACTCCACCTGATTGTAGACGGGAATGATGATCGAAACCAGCGGATCCCCGCAGCTCTCGAGTTTCAGCTTTCCCCTCTCCCTGTAGACATCCCCGATCCTGTAGTCGCCCTCTATCAGATTGCGTCCCTCGTCGGTTGATGTCAGCCGGTGATACCTGAGCGGATGAGTCAGCGCCATCAGCCTGTATTCTATATTCTTTCGCTGACTGCTGCCGCGCGGATATCTTCGGTTAAATGCATCCCCGAGTCTTCGTCTCACCTTCCACGGCAGCGATACATGACGGTTCAGATAGTCCATGGTTGCCGCCATATTGTCTATCTCGCGGCGCAGATCCGCGATCATAACCTCGAGATTCGTCACATGATTGTCTGTGAGGCGCTTGACCTCCGTCATCTTTCTTATCTGTGCGTCCCTGTCATTTATCTGTGCTCTGAGGCCATCGGCTCTCTCCTGCAGCAGACGAAACTGCGTATGCTCTCTGCGCAGCTCTGCGGCATCCATTGCCTCTACCCGGTAGTTGTCAAGATATATCGCCTGCACATCTCCGGTTATGCTCCGCTGCCATGCATCCTCCATAGCCCTGTACTTTGCGCGCAGCTCCTGCGAGATCCCCCAGTGCGCATAGTATTCATCCTCATCCGGGCACAGCCTTGCATAGCTTTCATAAAACGCATGAAGGGCTCTCCATGTGACATACATCCCGTCCTGCTCATCCGGGCTGATCCATTCACAGTCTATCCCTTTGAGCCGTATCGGCTGATCGCCCTCTGATACCGCGATATAGTTGTCAAGTATTGAATCAATATTGTGTACGGGAGCACTGCCTATGATCATGCCGAGAGCCCGGTCAAGCGCGGTATATACTGACTCTCCGCATTCTATCCTTGCCGCTGTCAGCTCCGACAGTGTCTCTCCCTCAACATATTCATATACGGCCTGCATGCCGTCATCCGATATCTCGGGATGCAGATAATCTATATCTCTTCCCTCGGCGTTTAATATGTCTATCGAGGCGGCGAGTCCCTCTATATGAGCCCTTCCCGCAGGATATAGCGCCCGCTTTGCCACAAGGCTTCTGCCCGCATATATCATGGTCGCTACAGCATATTCATCTCTGCGCAGACGGTTGTACTTTACAAATATCGGCATCCGCAGATCTCCGCTTCCGGCTCCCGTCAGTGCCTCGCCCGCGCTCGTCTGCTTCGCTTCATCCGCTTCATCAGAAGCTGCCGCCCCGTCCGGCCTGGTCAATACAATCAGAAATGACGGCGCATACTCGGTGAAAAGTCCGTCCCTGCATACCCTGTCGTAAAGCTCTCCGAGTCCGGCTGTCCGGATCTCTCCGGAGTTGTAGGCGCTTATGACTCCCGACAGATCTCCCGTCCCGGGAAGATAATCATCCGACCAGATGGCAGCCGCAAGCCTGTAGTCCGGCACCGGATAATACCACTGTGCGCAGGCCTTGCCGTCCGCTGTCTCATCCAGCTCCCGCTGTATCTCCTGCCGGCTTTTTACGCATTCCGACGGTACATCGCCCGTCAGGTATCTTATACCGTATATGTTGTCCGCTGCATAAAAGAGCCTTCCGCCCTGCGACAAAAGCCCGTACAGATGCTTTATCGGCATATCATTTTCCGGAGCGGGTCCGATGCTCAGAATCACATCATACCGGCCCGATGTCAGGATGCCCGCATCAGCCTGCGCCGCATCTCTTACCGTCTTTACCTGCGGATATCTCATGAGCAGCTTCTGCAGCTCTTTCTCATCGGTCTCATATACCGTAACATCACAGCCGCGCTCCAGACATACTCCCGTACAGGCGCCGCTGTCCGCACCTATCTGAAGCACCCGCGATCCGGCTTCGATATCAAAGCATTCTATGATTCCCCGGCGTTGTCCTGAAAATGCATATAAAGCATCAAGAGACGGTGCCTCGCGAAGCATCGTCCTCTCGTCGCCGTGATACTTGTTTATTAATTGTCCAAATCTCGCCGGACTTAAGCTCATCTTGCGATCCTTTCGGTCTTCACGCTGGATTCCATATCATATACGCCAACCGTGTTCTTATTGGAGATGACTGTCAGACTGATCACATCATACATGCGATGGTATACAACATGGTTGCCGTTTTCAAAGCCTGTGCAGCTCATCGACAGCAGATACTCGCCGCCCTGCAGCGTCATCCTCTGTGTAAACTCCGCTATATATTCATCTCCCGCGCTCACGGGTCTTATATCAGCGCCCTCATACATGGTATTGGTTCCTGTCAGATCATTGCCCTTTTTGTCCTTGAATGTAAATGTGAATATGGGCATCTGTATATCGGCATTGAATCTGATTCTTTCCCGGATGGTGAACTCCTCTCCCTTGAGCACAAGTGTGGCAGGTTCTCCCTTCGCATCAAGTATCCCGAAATCATAGATCTCGGCCCGTCCGTCTCCATATTGCGTGACTCCGGGATTTATGTTCATGAAGCTTTTCAGCAGCGCCTGCGATCCTTCTGCGCTCTCCTGCGGCTCTGCCTGCTCTGCAATTCCGCACTGCTCTGACTGCTCTGCGGTTCCGCGCGGCTCCGGCTGCTTCCCGGGTATCCGATGCTCCGGCAAAGCCCCGTCTTTTTGCAGCTGATGCTTTTTCGTCCCGTCTGCCTGTGATGCAGCTGTGTCCGACATATCCGGGTCTCTTCCCGCCAGGATCTTCTTGTACAGATCCACCATGGCATGCGGCTCGCCCTGCGCGACCATCTCTCCTTTGTTGAGTATGATGACGCTCTCGCAGTATTTCATGACGCTGCCCATGTCATGAGTCACCATCAGGATCGTCGTTCCCTTCTCCCGGATCTCCTCCATGCGCCGATAGCACCTTGACTGAAAGAATACATCCCCGACAGAGAGCGCCTCGTCGACTATCAGTATGTCCGGCTCCACATTTATCGCCAGCGCAAATGCAAGCCTTACGAACATTCCCGAGGAATATGTCTTGACCGGCTGATATACAAAATCTCCTATGTCCGCGAAATCAAGTATATCCTGAAGGCGTCTGTCCATCTCTTCGCGGTCAAAGCCCATCATCGTGCCGTTCATATAGATGTTCTCTATTCCGGTATAGTCCGGATTGAAGCCTGCTCCGAGCTCCAGCAGCGCAGAGATGCTGCCGTCCGTATGGACCTCGCCCGATGTGGGGCTCAGCACGCCTGTTATGATCTTCAGTATGGTGGACTTCCCTGATCCGTTTGTCCCGATGATGCCCACCGTGCTTCCCTTTTCCACCTCAAAGGATATATCGTGCAGGGCATTGAAATCCCGATGATATATCCTGTGGGACGGACTGATCGTCTCCTTGAGCCTGTCTATCGGCCTGTCATACAGCTTATATACTTTTGATACATGCGAAACGCTTATCGCCGGCATTGTATATTCCCCATCCATGTCATTTCATCCGTCTGCCGCATGCGCAGCCCCGTCGATCACAGCACATCTGAAAAATGCGGCCTGAGCCTGCAGAAAAGCCTTCTCGAAAGCGCCAGCAGCGCCAGTGAGACCAGCCAGAAATATGCTGTCAGTCCCGGCCTTTGCCAGAACCATGCTCCCGTCAGCATGCTGTCACGATATCCTGCGGCTATATAGTACAGAGGGTTCAGCTTGAGCAGTGTCTCAAGCCATCCGGGACGATTCGGAAACATCACGGGATCCCACATGATCGGAGTCAGCCACATGCCGAACTGCAATCCTATGCCGACTATCTGTGCCATGTCTCTGAAAAAGACATTTATCGCGGAGGTCATATATGTAACAGCCAGTATCAGCACCGCGAGAGCTCCGGCATAGTACGGCAGCTGAAGCCATGTAGCTATCGGAAGCCTCCCGTAGCAGAAGAACATGCCTATCATGATGATCACAAATATCCCATGGATGATCATGCACGATATCAGCTTTATCACAGGCAGAAATTCCACATCAAATACTACCTTTTTCACCAGATAGTGATACTCGCCGAGGCAGTTCGTCCCCGCCGTGACGCCCTCACTGAAGAAAAACCACGGAACTATACCGGGCACCAGCCACAGCACATACGGTGTGTCCGGAACAGGGGGTGCCGATTTAAATCCAAGCTGAAATATGCAGAAATATATCAGTACCGTCACTATCGGCTGTATGAACATCCAGAGCACGCCGAAATAGGACCCGGCGAAGCGCTTTTTAAAGTCGGCTCTCGCAAGATCCAGTATCAGGCTTTTATTTTCAATGATTTTCGAAAAAAGCTTCAGCATGTCCCGTATTATCTGTCAAACTTGAACGCATCTGCAAATGAAGGAAGCACCTTGTCCTTGTCTGACAGAAGGACTGTCATATCATCCTCGATCGGCCATTTGATGTCGACCTGCGGATCGTCCCATCTCATGCCGCCCTCATCTCCCGGAGCGTAGAAATCAGTGCATTTGTATGTGAATACAGCCTCATCAGAGAGCACCAGAAAGCCATGTGCAAAGCCCTCCGGTATATAAAACATCCTGTTGTTTTCTCCCGTCAGCTCCACACCGAACCATTTTCCCAGAGTCGGAGAGCTCTTTCTCATATCAACGGCCACATCAAAGACGCTTCCGCTTATGACTCTCACCAGCTTTCCCTGAGGATGCGTCTTCTGAAAATGGCACCCTCTCAGCACGCCTCTCACCGATTTGGATTGATTGTCCTGTACGAACTTCATATCCAGTCCGGCATCCCGAAACGACTGCTCGTTGTATGATTCAAAAAAATATCCTCTGGCATCCGGAAATACCTGCGGCTCTATGATATACAGCCCGTCTATCCCGCATGTTGAAACACTGATCTTTCCCATAGAAGCATCACCTCCGTATTTGATATCGGCATCAAGTGCCGTTATATCCGCATCATCATGATATATTAAGACATACCATCGCAAAAAGCCTGATAAATGCCGCCGCATCGCAGCATATGATCATATACAAAAGCCGGGCCGACATATCCTTTTTCATCACTACCGTATCATTTCCGATCAGAAGAAGCATCAGCGGAAGCACCGGAAGCAGATATCTTCCGTGCACTCCCAGAATGACTCCTGACGAAAGCGGTGTCCATCCTATCAGCATAGAGCCAAGCAGCATGCATATCAGAAGCAGACATACAACTGCTATGATCAGCTTTGTGCGCGGTGTGAAGCTGCTCTGCGCATCTTCGCCCTCACGCTTAAGAGCCAGCATAAAAAGGCACGCTGCCATGATCAGCAGATATACGAACGGAACGTCCAGCCCCGGATCCGCATTGCCCAGATATCCTCCGAGAAGCGTGGTAAAGTAATAATTTCCCTGGCGCATGAGCGTATCATAAAACATCCTCGCCATGCGGACAGGCTCATGCAGGCAGCGCCGGAGCGTCCAGCCCTCCTCGCCTGCCCATACCAGAGTGCTTTCCTCGGCTGACGCATATGAGGCGATGACCTGCGAGTTTACGAGATACATTCCCAGCGCGACGGCAGCAGCACAGGTACACCAGCACATGAGCATCTGCCCTTTGCTCTTAAAGCGCTCTGCCGGAATCATCAGAAGCAGCAATATCAGTATGGAATAAACCATCTTGCACGGAGCCAGTATCCCGATCACAGCCGCCAGCGTCAGCATCCGTCTTCCCGATATCGGCTTTTCGTCATATGCGGTTCTGAGCACCAGAGCCGTATACAGCCAGCAGAGGGCTATCAGCATCGCATCATATGAAAATGACGCGCTCAGCTCTATGGTCATCGGAAGCGCACCCACAGCCATCATCAGCTCGCGCCCGACCGGTGTGATCATCAGAGCCGCATATATGATCAGTGTATAGGTCAGCAGATTGAAAAACCGTCCGAGATTGACAGTAAAAAGAGCATTCAGATGCAGCACCCGGGCCAGAGTGATGCCAAGGGCCTGCGGGATATATACAACCGGCGTAGTGACAACTCCGACTATATCCGTGCTTCTCATCTCATCATCCGTGATCAGTCCCTTTTTCCAGTTCTCTATATCACGATATGTACTTTCATCAAGATCATGTCCGAGTATCCTCGTCCCTGACACCAGACCTGCGCGATAGTCCTCCGACTCGCCGTTCAGATCCTCCAGACGAAAGTCCTCGGCTCTCAGGTACACCCGTCCCTGCTCGTCCCGGACAGTCGTGCCCATCATCCGGTTTGATATAGTATATGCCGATATATAGTGCACCGGCTCATCCGCGGCGGAAAGTCCCGGCATCACCTGCATGACTGCAAGTCCCATAAGCATCGAAAAGCCCGCCCATACGCACGGTCTCGGCCCTCCCATACATACCATGATGATTCCAGCCGCCACTGCTATCCCCGTCCACGCAACGGATATCATCATATATCTGCCGTATAAAAAACTGTCTCCCGTCTCAGCCACGGCAGACCTTACATACAGCAGATGCCACAGTGCGATGGCTGCAAGCAGCGCCGTCGGCACTATAAAGAGATATTTATTTTTGACAAGCAGCTCATCCTGCGTCATATTCGTATATACTTCTCCGTCTGATACAGCTTCAATGCCTCCCGAAGATGATGCCCTTCATGACCTTGTACATATATTTCACTGCCGCCGTCGCCGTCAGATAGCTCTCGCCGCCCTGACGCTCATCCATGACGGCAGGAACCTCAGCGACTCTGGCGCCTCTTTTGATCAGCAGCGCTATGGTGCTCGGCTCCGGAATATAGGACGCATCCCGCGAAAACTCCTCCAGCAGCCGTCTTCCGTACATTCTCATGCCCGATGTAGGATCCTTGATGTCCACGCCGGTCTTCATGTAAATGGCAAGCTCTATCATGTTGCTTCCGAGCATCCGAAGGCTGAACGGCTTTTTTTGAGCTATAAAGCGCGATGCGATCACTATATCGCAGCCTTCTTTGAGCTTTTCATACATCGGCATCACAAACTCCGCGCGGTGCTGTCCGTCACCGTCGAACTGAACCGCGCACCCATATCCGTGATCATAGGCATACTTCATACCGGTATGAAATGCCCCGGCCAGCCCGAGATTCTCGGGATGGTCTATGATATGATATCCGCGGCGGTGGCATATCGCGCTCGTATCATCCGTCGAGCCGTCATTTATTATCACATAATCGAGATCCTTGTGATTGCCGGTGATATCATCTACTACACGCTCGATATTTTCAGCTTCGTTAAATGCAGGAATGATCAGTATGATGTCACTCATCTCTTCCAGTACTCCTTGTTCGTGCTGAGTCCTGACAGCCACGCCCTCGGCAGAGCATAGTATATGCGTCCCAGCCGAAAGCCTGTATATTTGCATCCGCTTTGCAGGATCAGCTCCGGTATGAGACTGAATCTTCTCTGCCTTATCAGCTCCTTCGCTGTTGCCTTCACAAGCCTGATTCCTTCAGATTCGTTGTGAAGACCGCCGAACACCTCGGGATGCATAGCCTGGGTCGCTCCGTTATCAAAGTTTCTCCTCAGCTGCTGAAGCGGCGTGTAGTTGTGCGCATGATATACTCTGGCATCAGCGCAGTACCTTACAGCCTGCCCCGATTTGATAAGCTTGGCCGCATACAGCATATCCTCATCGAATATCACATCCCCGGCAAAGCCCCCCAGCTGCTCAAATATATCTCTGTCATAGCCTGCACATACATCCGAAGCGAAATATGTCTTTATGCCCAGCCGGTCTATGTCCGACGCTGTTTTAGTTTCGGACCTGTCCGGATAGTTGAATTCCCGCGTGATCCTCTCGATAGGATTCGCCCGCTTTCCTGCAAGCTGCCTTGCATATGTCATGCCGATACGATGTGCCACACCGTTTGTGCCGGTATATTCTGTGCCTATCGGAGCCAGAAGCCTTTCAAACAGCACATTGTCCGCAGGAAGAGCATCCTGAGTCATAAACACAATGAGCGGACTCTCGCCGCAGGACGCCGCCTTATTGCGCGTCGCCCCGTGACGAAAGTCCCTCCGGCTCACATGATATACTTGGGTAATCGATGCCAGCAGACCGAACTCGGCTGTATTCGATATGCCCGACAGCTCCCATTCCCGTTCATCCGTATTGATGATGATAAGATGCCTCGGCAGTATGCTCTGACGGGCTATTCGTGTCAAAAGCTCCCTGAGGTCGTCTCCCGGCCTGTATGTAGGAATGATCAGATCAAATATTTTCTCTTCCATGCCGCTGATTATACCACAACTGCCGTCCTAGGACACGAGGTTGTTGAGCCATGCCCCGCGCTTTATAAGGATAAATCCCAGCACAGTCTTTATCACATCGGCGCATTGCACGCAGAAGAATATCCATACGATCGGCAGCTGCGTCAGATGTGTCAGCGCAAGAGCGGCAGGTATGCATATCACCCATGTAAACGCGCTGTCGAAAAGGAAGGTTATGATCGTCTTGCCGCCTGAGCGTATGATGAAGTATGTCGTGTTGACATATGCTCTGAATACCGTGAGCACAGCCATAACCCTCAGCAGAGATGTCGCCATGTGCTTGATCTCATCCGATGTATTGTACAGCTGCGGAATCAGCGGAGATACCGCAAAAAGAACCGCCCCGACCACTATTGCCACGAATACCGTGAGTCCCTGAAGCTTGACTGACTGATCCTTTGCCGTCTCCATCTTTCCGGCACCGAGCGTCTGTCCGATGATGATGGATGCCGAGGAGCCGAGAGCCAGGAAAAATGCATTGAACAGCTGAAATGCCGTGGACTGGATATTGGTAGCCGCCACCACATCTATTCCCCGCAGCGAGTATATCTGATTCAGGTATGCCATACCCATGGACCAGCAGCATTCATTTGCCATAAGCGGAAATCCCTTTATGCAGATCCGTCTTGCCAGCTCCGCCGGAACCTTCAGCGTACTGTACAATCCCTCAACCCACGGAAGCAGGTCCTTGTGCTTTTCGCAGTAGATAAACAATATGGCAAATTCCACAAATCGTGACATGACGGTCGCTATGGCCGCGCCCTTTACCTCAAGCTTCGGAAATCCGAACTTTCCGTATATCAGAAGATAATTGAATGTAAGATTTACAAGAACGGCGGCAACACCCGCGATCATCGGTATCTTTGTCTGTCCCGACTCCTTCATGGTGCTGCTGTAGCACTGGCTCAGCGCAAAAGGATACAGACCCACCAGCATTATCTTGATATAGTCGAACGCGCTCTCAAGCGTACCGGATACTCTTGCCTGATCCGATGTGCCCGACAGATAGAGCATGATCAGCGGTCTGCCGCAGGAAAGCAGCACAGCCGTGGCCACCAGCAGCAATATAGTGACGATCCATAGCTTGAATCGAAATGCCGACTTGACGCCCTCATAGTCTCCCGCGCCGTAGAACTGCGCCGAGAATATCCCCGCGCTTGAAACCGCACCGAACAGTGTGAGGTTATATACAAATATAAGCTGGTTGGCGACAGCCACCCCGGACATCTGCTCCGTGCCCAGCCGCCCGACCATCAGATTGTCCAGCAGGTTGACAAAGCTTGTTATGGAGCTTTGTATGACGATGGGCACTGCTATGCTCAGAACCATCATGTAGAAGGCTTTTGTTCCGATAAGTGACCTGAACCGCGCTTTGATATTCATGCTATCTCTTTGATACTCCTGTCTCCGATATTCTTGCATTTCATGCAGAATGTGCGCTCAAGCGTTAGGGCGCACACATCAGACATTGTATTCAATTTCAAAGAGATTATCAACCCAGAGTGTTTTTCAGGGCTGTGCATTGCCCGTGCTTCTTGCTCATAAAATCTCCACGTCTACTTCCCAAAATCAATATTTTTTCGATTTTGGGAAATAGAATCGCGGAGGCAAAACGGCCTCAGCCCTCCGCGTTCAATACCCAAGCGAATGCCTTCGCCATCCGCAGATCCGGCTCCCTGAAATGATTGCCCTGATTCCACTCCAGCACGCATCTCACATCCTGTTCCTTTAATATGCTCTCGCACTTCATGATGCGATCGGCAACGGTTGCCATGACCTGATTGCGTGTCCTCGCCTCGCGATCTCCCAGACTCAGGTAAACCGACCGGCTCTTCATCTCATGCTGCTGCATATATTCGACAAAGCCCGGGAACCATACCGACGGTGATGCCGCCGCTGTCCCGGCAAATATATCTGTCCGGCAGGATGCCCACAGGCAAAACAGCCCAGCAAGAGAATATCCGCCTATGAAGTATCTCCTGCTCCTGTCGCCGCATTGCTCCTGTATAAATGCCAACGCCTCATCCGCACCGTCCCCGAAGCCATCGTCTCCGAATACCGCCGGTGCTTTCCACGGGGACATGTCGTGATTCCAGTTATCCGTCTTTATCGCCAGAAGACTGAATCCGTGCGCTGTCAGCCGCCGTATCCCGGCAATCTCGCTCTCCAGTCCGGCAAGATCATGCTCATCCACCGGCTGAACCAGCACATTCTCCGCATTAAGATCACCAAACTCATGTATCGTCATACCGTATCCTCCACATGTCAAAAATACCGGCGCTGTATAGCGGCTCCCTTGTCAAATCATCTGTCTGAGGTGCTGACTGGTGAGTGCTCACTTTATATCAAAGCCGCCGCTGAGAATAAACTCACGCAGCAGATTATCAACTTTTATGTTTACCTTTATCTACTATTGCTTTTAATTCTTCTGAAATCATAGTTCATCCTCTAATTTATATTTTTTCAAAATTGTTAGGAGCATCTTCTAATCCCCACAAAAAAGGGGCTTCCTTAATGTCTCGTCCCATTAAACAATCCTTCAAATTCGGATTTATATTTATGCTATTTATGTCGAAAACAGCCGGTTCGCCTACTTTGATATTTGCTCTAAGATTAACATCGTAACCATCTTTATCAAAGTTATTAGTAACCAATACTAAATTATGGCCTCCCAAGTATTTGACCTCGTCTGACGAATTGCAAGATTCATATCTTATTCCATGGAAATCACGGTCATTCAATACCCATTGTAACAACAGTTGCGGGATTGTATATTCTTCAATAAATCTGCTCCCCGGATGCTCAACTACTATTGAACAAGCAGCTCTTAATGGATATGTGCATATATACTTAAGTAGATATTTTCTTACTTGCTCTACGTCTTCTTCATTATGAAACCAGCAGAAGAAACTGTGCATAAGTGGCATTAACTTTTCTGAAAAGTCGATAAACTTCATGTAATTATCCCCACTCTGAGGAATGTCAAATCTTGATAAAGCAAATTTTTCAGGCTTTTCACATTCATACCAACATAATTCCGCTTGAGAAGCAAGGTATAAACACGGATGCCCCGGCATGCTATATCGTTAGTACCCACTAAATAGTTTTTATTGAATGGAATATGGAACAACTCTTTTCTGTTCAATG
Source organism: Lachnospiraceae bacterium (assembly GCA_963643215.1). Classification (GTDB taxonomy): domain Bacteria; phylum Bacillota; class Clostridia; order Lachnospirales; family Lachnospiraceae; genus Darwinimomas. The sequence goes on from CAVIJY010000033.1 coordinate 19,637, forward strand.
TAAAAGGATTATTGTCATTTACTGAACGTATTCTAAAATAGGCTTCTTGACGATAAGCGCCAGAATACCTCTGCATAAGTTGCGGTTTCATATTTTCGAATACTTCAAAGGCTTTTTTCGAAGCTAGAACAATCCTACCCTTATTATATAATTCCAATACTTCAATTAGCAGACTTGCATTTTTCTCTATAGTATCTATCTGCTCAGAAACCATTTTGCACATTTCCGCTCCTACCAGCTGATTATCCTCTGGTGATAGAGCCGTTTTTACATCAGAAATATACTCTGAATAATTATCTCGAAGAAAATCTACACTTGATTTATTTCCACGATTCAAATGACATCTATACTTTTCAAGAAGACATAGCAGCTTATCCATTTATATCACCTTCCCTCAACATCTGTTACACTGTCCGAAAATGCCTTTAGTATCGAGTGGCCGGATTTGTTGCCAGTTTTCAGCTCTTACTCAAAAATGCCTGACATCTAATCCACTCACTCAATTTGTGTTATCTAATCCGAGGCCACAACCTGACACACATTTTCGCAGTAGATATGTTTCCATATAAAATAACCGAGCCTTTTCAGAGATCGGGTTACAAATCCCAACTTCCGAAAAAGTCCGGAAATACACCACTTTCTGGCTGTTATTTATCTTTCCTTGACATCAAAACCACCGTTTCAGCGGTTCGCCGTCTCCAATCAGCGTTCGCCCTTGGCTCCGCTTCTTGGACGGGTGGTTCGCAGCAAACCGCTTGTGCTAAGCACTTAGCAAATGCACGCCGAAGGCGATGCACGAGCTTAGTGCGTGCCATACAAATATTCTTAACGAAATCAAGCCAAAGGCGAAGA
>CAVIJY010000034.1:0-20367 GCA_963643215.1 Lachnospiraceae bacterium
TATGGCGCAGTTGGCTAGCGCGCCAGATTGTGGCTCTGGAGGCCGTGGGTTCGAGCCCCACTAGCCACCCTAGGTGGGAAAACCGGCAGGATGAAGATCCTGCCGGTTTTTTGAACAAACCAGATTAAGAAGCGCAGCTGCGTATCCTGTGAGCATAGCCTCCGCGCGATACGCGACGCTCGTCTGGCAGAAGATCCGGAGGTTTTATGAGCTGCATCACTACATATACCGGCAAGCACATTGATCCGTGTGCGCCGGATCCTGAACTTTTTGATATAAGAGACATCGCACATGCACTGTCGCTGACATGCCGCGGAAACGGGCATGTAAAGACATTTTTCTCGGTAGGGCAGCATTGCCTCAATTGTGCAGCGGAGGCTGCGGCAAGAGGCTATGATGACAGAGTGGTTCTGGCATGCCTGATTCATGATGCGAGCGAGGTATACATGTCGGATGTGCCGTCGCCGTTCAAGCGCAGCCTGCCGGACTACAGACAGGCCGAAAGAGAGATGATGAGTCTTATATATACGAGATTTCTGGGCACGGATCTGACTGCTGAGGAGATGCGGCTGGTGAAGGATGTGGACAGGGCGATGCTGTACTATGACCTGAGAGAGCTGCTGAATGACCCTCCGGAGGGCGAAGAGCCGGTGATACATATCGGGCTGGACTATCGGATAAAAGCGTTCACGCTGGTGGAGGCAGAGTATTTAAGACAGTACGAGATACTTGAAGGAAAACGAAAATGAAGCAGGGATCGGATTCAGATGACCGCAGAACACGGCGCAACCGGACGATAGTAAGCATCATTATAGCGACTGTGCTCGTGGCATTGGTAGTTAAGGTAACCGTACCGCTTGCAAGATTTGCCTCGGATACAGATGCACTCAGGCAATATGTGGAGGATCGGGGTGCGGCGGGCATACTGGTCTTTATGGGACTGAACTATATACAGGCGCTGTCAACGCTGATAGGCGCAGGACCGCTGGAGATAGCTGCAGGATCGATATTCGGAGTGATAAAGGGGACGGTGCTGTGTGATATTTCGATACTCGCCGGCAATCTGACGGCTTTCATGCTGTCGAGAAGATACGGAATGAGATTTATCTCCCTGTTCTTCTCTGATGAGCAGGTGACGCGTGTGCGGGAGTTTATCAGGGGCAGAAGACAGGATATGCTGACTGCGATGATATTCCTGATACCGGGTCTGCCGAAGGATGCGGCGGCCTATGCACTGGGACTGACTGACATGAAGGTCTGGAAGTTCATACTCATCGTGGGCATATGCCGTATACCGGGGATCATGCTGACGGTCATGTCGGGAGATGCGATAGTGCTCGGGCGGTATGGCGACATTGCGGTGATTGTACTGATCACGGCGGTACTGTACGGAATAGGTGTACTGATCTTGCGAATGCGAAAAAAGAAAAAGCTGTGACAGAGACTTAAAGAGCTGCTGCGCTGTTGGCTTTGAACCAATGGCACAGCAGTTTTTTTACGCGGAGCAATGCGTCGAAGTCCGGATCTGCTCGGGACATTGATGAATGCCGCGACAGCAAGACAGACTCGAGACTGCTATGAGACACAATGCACAAATACAACACACTTTTGAGTGTGGAATCATACAAAATCAGCAGTATGAAGTCGCGCCTATTCAAAAACATGAATGATACAGATAGCTTGCGACTATGGAATCACATGACAATTAACGATGATATCCGCAAAGAATGAGGCCTGTGCGACACAATCTGCATATCTTAAGATCCCTTGTCAAAAACAATATGAGCATTTACTCATGATATTCATCCGAATCAGCTCATAAAGTTATGACACCTCCTCAATGACCTCGATAAACCTCCGGTATTTAACAGAAGAGCAAAATTGGCGTAATCTTTAAGCACAATGTACCGAGAGATATACATATCGGTGATTTTCCGGAAAAGAGAAACAAGCTGAAAACAAGTCATATAGGAGGGTACTTATGAGTTTTCAAACTATAGCTGTCCTGCTGATATTTGCCTTTATGATAGTGGGATTTCTGCTGGGCAAATGGCCCATGGGTCTTACGACCATGACCTGCTGCGTCATGCTGGTGCTGACAGGTGTCATGAAGATTCCGGAGGCATTCGGCGGATTTGCAATGAAGAATACAGTAATGATCGCCGGGATGTACTGTGTATCGGCGGCATTCGGAAAGACAAGCCTGATCGACAAGATAAGGCAGAAGGCTCTGACGCTGGGTGCAAAGGGCGATATCTTCGTAGTGCTGCTGATCATGGGACTTACGATCATATTCTCACAGTTTCTGCCCAGCTCTGCGCTTATAACAATCATGATCATGATCCTCGAATCACAGGATCCGGACGGAGAGCTCTGCCCGTCCCGTATGCTTCTTCCGATAGCGGGCATGGCAGCCATATGGCAGGGAGCACTGCCTATAGGCGGAGGCGCGGCAAGCTATCTGGAGTTGAATCAGAGAGTGCAGTCATTTAGCCCGGATGCCTTGGAATTTCAAATATTTGACTATTTTAAGATAATGATTATTCCGCTCATTCTGGCGACTGCGTATGTAATTTTTACTTACAAATGGCTGCCGAAGCGCAGTGTGGATAAAAACAAGCTGTCCAAGGTTAAGGAGAAGGAACCGATCTCAAAAGTGCATGAAACAATCATATTCATCACATTCATTGTTTCAATGTGCGCAATGTTCCTGAATAGTGTACTCGGAGACATAATCTACATCATACCGGCAGTATGTGCATGCGTTCTGGCGTATACTCATTCGCTTACCCAGAAGGAGCTGCAGATGACGCTGTCCAGTGACACTGTATTTCTTCTCGCAGGAGTCTTCGTAATGTCGGATGCTCTTTCGATGTCAGGAGCAGGTGAGCTCATAGGCAACGCAGTTCTCTCGGCTATGGGATCCAATCCCAGCAGCCTCATGGTCAACGGTATCTTCGGACTTTCCGGACTTCTCATGACACAGTTCCTCAGCAACAACGGAACCAGAAATGTCCTTTATCCGATAGCTATAGCGACATGCGTTGCAGCCGGATGGGATCCCCGAGGCCCGGTTATGGCTATAAAGGCTCTGTGCGGATGCGCGGTACTGTTGCCCTCGGGAGCCCCGGCTACGGCGATCGCATTTGCGTCAGGCGAGTATAAGCTTCAGGAGACTACACCATGGGCGTTTGGATTTGCTGTGATTTGCTATATCAGCATCATATTGAGCGTCAATTTTATCTTCCCGGTATTTTAAGACAGAAATCTCAGGGCAGCTGACGAATGATATAGCGCCAGGAAGCATATCTTCTTTGGCTGCCCGATACATGTCTGTGCAGTTCACAGATATAAGCGAGTAAGCTATGGAAAGGAGAAACATTATGGCAGTTAATTTTTTGAATCAGGGAATCACATTCAGATGGCTTAACAACGCGGGATTTGAGTTTGTAATGCCCAACGGCAAGCATCTGCTGGTAGATCCGTGGCTGGATGAGGCTCAGTGGTGGCCGTTTCCGCTGGACAAAATAGAGAGAGCAGACTATATGCTGCTGTCGCATATACATGGTGATCATGCAGACAGCGTAAAGAGCGTAGAGAACAAGTTCCCGAAGGTGAAGATATTTGTAGGCGATCTGTCGGCTGAAAAGCTCATTGACTGGCAGGATGTCAATATAGGCAATCTGTACCGTATGCGCGGAGGCGAGGTATTTGACTTCAATGAGGTCAGGATTGAAGCATTTTCCTCAAGACACACAGAGGCTCCCAAGGGAGATTTCAAGAGCAAATCCATGGCCAAATCAGAGGGCAAGTCGATGGGCGAGAGAAACTCCGGATGGATGGGAACGCTCGAGATGCTGAGCTATCTCATCACATTCCAGGACGGAACCAGAGTTCTGGTATGGGGCGGTATGCCTACAGTAGAGCAGGCCAACAGGCTCAGAGGACTCAGCCCGGATATCGCCTTCATGCACTGCAGCTCCAAGCTTGATTTTGATCTGTTTGCAGAGCTCGTTGAAGCCATCAATCCGAAGTATGTCATACCTCATCACTGTGACGGAGGCGACGATTTCCTCAAGATGAGGGCAAAGACGATGGAGGCCAGAGGCCAGTACTATGTAGATCATTTCGTAAAGGACGGCCTGTTTGATTCGGATGCTTATATAGAGGCTATCAACAATGCCATACAAAAGCGCGTGCCCACATGCTCTATGAAGATGCTGGAGCACGGAAGATGGCAGAGATTCGGACTGGCTATGGAGACCCTTGGAATGTGATCAAATGCTTTGCAAAGAGGCTGTGATCAAAGGGAGATATGAGCGTGCCCTCTCTCACGAGATGTGTTGACTATAGATATGCTGGATACAGCGAAGGCGGCGCAGGACTTAAATCCTGCGCCGCCTTTGCGTAGTGCTCAGCGGTTCGGTGCTCATATAGATTCGGCGTTGACGAACTGGCTGGTCCACAGGTCGCTGTAGAAGCCGCCGCGGCTGAGCAGCTCATCATGTGTGCCGGTCTCCACGATATCGCCATCCTTCATGACGAGTATCATATCGGCGTTTCTGATGGTTGAGAGCCTGTGGGCGATGGTGAAGGAGGTACGCCCGTGAGTGAGCTTATCCATGGCATCCTGTACCTGCTGCTCGGTGCGGGTATCGACTGAGCTGGTTGCCTCATCCAGGATCAGCAGCGGAGCATCCTCAACCATGGCTCTGGCGATGGTCATCAGCTGGCGCTGGCCGGCGCTCAGATTGCTGTCATCGGTGAGCACTGTGTCGTATCCGTCCGGCAGTGTGCTGATAAAGCGGTGAAGGCCGACGGCCTTGCATGCGCGGATGACCTCATCATCGGAGGCATTTGTCCGGCTGTATTTGATATTGTCCTTGATGGTTCCTTCAAACAGCCATGTATCCTGCAGCACCATGCAGAACAGCCGGTGCACATTGTCTCTGGTGATGCTGCGGGTGTCGATGCCGTCTATGCTTATGCGTCCGGAGTCTATCTCGTAGAAGCGCATCAGCAGGTTGACCAGAGTCGTTTTTCCGGCTCCGGTGGGACCGACGATAGCCACCTTCTGACCGGGCTTTACATTGCAGTTAAAATCATTGATGATGATTTTCTCAGGGACATATCCGAAGCGCACATGTTCGAAGCTGACCTCTCCTGCGCATGAGTCGGGAGCGATACTCTCGGCTTTGCTGCTTTCATCCTCCATCTCTGTCTCGCTCAGAAACGCAAAGATCCTCTCCGCGGCTGCGGCGGCCGACTGAAGATTGGTTGCTGCCTGAGCGGACTGAGTCATAGGCATGGTGAACATCCTGATGTACACGATGAATGCAACTATTGTTCCGAATCTGATCTCACCGGCCTCGACCATGAGTGCGCCCGCTACGCAGACTGCAACATATCCGAAGTTTCCGAGAAATTCCATGACGGGGCCCATGATTCCGCTGATGAACTGGCTCTTCCAGTTGCTCTCATAAAGGAGTTTGTTCAGACGGTCAAACTCCCGGGTGCTTTCCTCCTTGCCGTTGTAGGCAGCTACGATAGTGTGTCCGGCGAACATCTCCTCTATATGACCGTTTATCTGTCCAAGATAGCGCTGGCGGGATACAAAGTGCTTCTGACTTTTCCTGATGATCAGCTTCATCATGCAAAAGCCGAATACGGCGGAGGCGATGGCTATGAGAGTCAGCTTGGGACTTGTCATCAGCATCATGAGCATGCATCCGACCAGTGTGACCGCCGCTGTGACCAGCTCGGCAGCCGACATGTTGATGGACATGCCTACGGTGTCGACATCATTGGTCACGCGGCTCAGAACATCACCGAAGGATGCCGAGTCAAACTTGGACAGCGGTATGCGATTCAGCTTTTTTGATATATCGTTGCGCATGTTGCGCATCATGTTCTGCGTTGCAGTAACCATCACGAAGCTTTGAAGATAGACAAGCGCGGCACTGAAAAGGTAAAACAGCAAAACCTTTATGCCCATGGCCGTGACAGCTGATGTATCAACTGCGCCGGCCTTCATCCCGTCCTCTATCATATTGGTTATGCGGCTGAGATAATTAGGACCGAACAGCTGAAGTATGACGCTCAGCACGGCGCTGAGGACGCCCGTGACAAGAAGTGCCGTATAGCGTCTGGCATACAGGCCTATGGCCTTCATGGCGCCTTTGAAGTCCTTGGGCTTTTCCGCGATCTTTATGGGTCCCCGGACGCGGGCATTTTGAATATTGGCCTTGCCGAGCTCGTATTGATTGTTATTTGCCATTTGTAAGCTCCTCCTGAGATAACTGAGTATAGGCAATCTCGCGATATACCTCGCAGTCTGCCATGAGCTCATCATGAGTACCCATACCGGCGATTCGCCCCTCATCGAGCACTATGATCCTGTCGGCGTCGCGGATGGTTCCGATTCGCTGTGCCACTATGAGGGTAGTGACGCCTGCCGTCTTTTCCTTAAGGCATGCACGGAGGGTTCTGTCTGTCTTGTAGTCAAGAGCTGAAAATGTATCGTCAAATATATAGATCTCAGGCTTTCTGAATATAGCCCTTGCTATGGAGAGACGCTGCTTCTGTCCGCCGGAGACATTTGTTCCTCCTCTTGTGATCTCGGAGTGATAGTCACCGTCGCGCTTTTCCACAAAGTCTCTGGCCTGCGCTATATCAACGGCCTCGCGTACCCTTGCGTCGATCTCATCCTGGCTCAGCCCGTCGGAGGCATCGCCGTAGCTGACATTGCTCGTCACATCTCCCGTGAACAGAACAGCCCGCTGAGGCGCATATCCTATCATGGAGCGAAGCTTTGCGATGTTATAATCGCGAACATCCGCACCGTCCACAAGAATCGTTCCCTCGGTGGCATCGTAGAAGCGGGGAACCAGATTGATCAGCGACGTCTTGCCGCTTCCCGTAGCTCCGATAAATGCGACCGTCTCTCCTTGGTGCGCCGTAAATGATATGTCTGTGAGCACATCGCCTTCTGTACCGGGATAGCGGAACGATACATGCCTGAACTCCACCTCGCCAGTCATCCTGTCGAGTCCGTGCTCCAGAGGACCGTCCTTTATAGAGGGGGAGGTATCGAGCACTTCATTGATGCGGTCTGCTGATACGGCGGCTCTCGGCCACATGTTGAAGATAAACTGCAGACTCATGAACGACATGAGGATCTTCTGTGCATAGTTTGAGAACACAACCATCTCTGAAAATGTCGTAAGCGCAGCATCCGTTCCGACCGTAGAGGCTATAAGATATGCGCCGATGATATAGATGGAGATGTTGAGACCGTTGTTCATAAAGCGCATGGTCGGACGCATCACATCCATGGAGTAATGCGCCTGAAGCGAGTTGTTTGTCAGAGCATCATTGGCATCGGAAAAGCGTTTCTGCTGATAGCTCTCAGCGTTATAAGCGCGGATGACGCGTATACCTGTCAGATTTTCTCTGGTCACACGGTTGACATTGTCCGTAAGGTACTGCATACGCTTAAAGCGGGGCTGCGCGTAGCGGAGCACGAAGACCATGACCGTAAGCAGCATCATCACGGCGCCCATAGTTACGGATGTCCACTGCCAGTGCTTGCCCATGATCTTGCTTATGGCCACCACCAGCGTGATGGGAAGACGGATGATCATAGTAAGACCGCGGGAGAAGAAATTCTGAATCTGCGTCACATCGTTGGTCGAGCGGGTGATAAGCGATGCCGTAGAGAACCGGTCGATCTCAGCCGGGGAGAAGTCCTCCACCGAACGGAATATATCGTCCCGCAGATGCATGGAAAAATTGCCTGAGAGCTGTGCGGACACAAAACCGGAGATAAGCGTCAGAATCGCGCTTATCACGGCAAAGAGAGTCATCATGCCTCCCGCCGCATAGATGTCATTCATGGTGCTGTCGGGAGAGTTGAGCAGCAGGGTAATGGTTGTCATATAGTCCGGGATCTTCAGGTCGCACCATACCTGTCCGAGAACCAGAAGTATGCTGCAGCACATGAGAAGGATCTCGATGCGTCTCATTCGTTTAAAAATCTTGATCATAGAATCCCCCGGATCTATCTGTTCTTTGACGGGCGCGCACTGATGTCTTCTGCCCAGAGAGCGGAGATCTTGTCAGTGATCCTGAGCAGATCCCTTTGCTCTGTTTCGGTTAAGCAGGCAAACATATCCTCGTGCTGCCTGCGGGCCTCATCCCTGACGGATTCCGCCGTCTCGACTCCGAGCGGCGTGAGCTCGATATCCACCGCCCGCTGATCATCGGGATTGGTGGTTCTGACAACCAGACCCGCCGCCTCCATCCTGCTGATCACCTCGCTGGCAGATCCGGCCTTGATGCCAAGGTGCTCTGTGATGGCCTTCTGCGTGGTTTTGCCCGAACGGGACAGGATGATAAGTATCCGCTTCTGACTGCCCCGGGCAAGGTGCTGCTTATGCATGGCATGAGAGATATGCCGAAGATTCGAAAACAGCAGTTCGCTCATGCTTGTTGATTCATGATCATTTGCCATATGTCCTCCGGTGAGAGCAGACAGCTGCTCTCCTGAAAATAAAGCCTGTTTCTTCCTTTTGAAATTCCGGTTGCTCGGATTGTTTCGTGCTTCGCACTCCCGCAATCCGGTTTCAACCAATGATATGACGCAAGCCGCAGAATGTCAAGGTACCTAATCAATTTGTGGTTTTTTTCTCGTAAAGCATTTATAATGCAAATGTAAGCAAAGTCGTCAGGCGACATGATATGATGTACAGGCAGCAGCTTGTGCATGCAATCCGGAGGAATACGATGGCAACGACCAACATACTTGTAGTGGACGATGAAAAGGAGATAGCCGATCTTGTCGAGATATATCTCGTGAGCGACGGTTATAATGTATATAAAGCATCGAGCGCCCGTGAGGGACTTGAGATACTGGAGAACAACAGCATACATATGGTGCTGCTGGATATCATGATGCCCGGCATGAACGGTCTTGAGATGTGCAGGGAGATTCGTAAAACCAGAAATGTTCCGATCATCATGATAAGCGCCAAAAGCGCGGATCTGGACAAGATAGTCGGACTCGGGGAGGGCGCGGATGACTATGTCACGAAGCCGTTCAATCCGCTTGAGCTGACGGCCAGAGTGAAGTCGCAGCTGCGCAGATATACACAGCTGAATCCGGGAAACTCGGGAAGAGCCGAGGATGCGGATGAGATTCATATCAAGAATATGGTCATAAACCACGACAGCCACAAGGTGACGGTGGACGGACGGGAGACAAAGCTGACTCCTATAGAGTTTGACATTCTCTATCTTCTGGCGAGCAATCCAGGCAAGGTATACTCTACAGATGAGATATTTGAGACCGTATGGAACGAAAAGGTATACGAGGCGAACAACACGGTCATGGTGCACATCCGGCGTCTTCGCTCAAAGCTGAAGGAGGATGACCGGGAAGACAAGATCATCACAACCGTCTGGGGAGTAGGATACAAGATAGACAAGTAAGACGACACGCATGAAGAACAGCAGATTCAGGACACATGTACTGGCAAACATTCTGTGCAGCGGGCTTTTGTCGTGCCTCATAGAGATGTTTCTGGTTGCAAATCTGACCAGACTTGCAGACTATATAGCAGGAACACGATCGTTTATGCATGAGACTATCGTGATCCTGCTCTTTGTGATATTCGGAATATTTCTGTTCACGGTGATATTCTGGCTTCTGGAGCGGAAGTCTATCGGATATATCAAAGACATATCCGAGGAGATGGAGAGGATATCCAAGGGTGATCTCAGCAACAGACTGGAGATACCGGAGGACAATGAGCTGGGGGATATAGCGGTATACCTCAATGAGATGTCAGACAGCATAAGGGAGCTGATGGACAAGGAACGCGAGGCGGAGAGAACCAAAAACGAGCTTATCACCAATGTGGCTCACGATCTGCGAACTCCGCTTACATCTGTCATCGGATATCTGGATCTTCTCGCCCACAAGGACGGGATGTCTCTGCAGACGACGCGGGAGTATGCTCAGGTGGCGTATACAAAGGCCAGAAAGCTGGAGACGCTCATCGAGGATCTGTTCGGATATACGAAGCTCAATTACGGCAAGATAGCGATGAATGTATCCCGTATAGATCTGATAAAGCTTTTGGGACAGATGATGGACGAGTTCTATCCCAGCTTTGAGGAAAAGAGCATATCCTGTGATCTCACGACCAATCTTCCGTCCATCATGATCAATGCGGACGGCAAGCTTCTCGCAAGACTCTTCGACAATCTGATAAACAATGCCATAAAGTACGGTGCGGACGGAAAGCGCATCGATGTGAATGTGGTCGGCGACGGCAGCCGTGTGACCGTGACCGTGACCAATTACGGCAAGATCATTCCGGCGCGGGAGCTTCCGTATATATTTGACAAGTTCTACAGAGTGGAGCAGTCACGGGCCTCCAGCACCGGAGGAACAGGGCTGGGGCTTGCGATAGCCAAGAACATAGTAGATATGCACGGCGGTCATATCACCGCCCAAAGCGATCTGAACGGAACCCGGTTCATTGTGGAGCTTCAGACTGATTTTGACAAGGATAAAGAGCGGTTCGCATGATGGTGGAAGCATTTATAAAACGAATATCAGGTTTACTTGTGCTGCTGGCGGCACTGATGCTGCGGCCTGCGTGCTGCTATGCCGCGACGAATATCTATGTAACCGCGGATTACGGCTACGGGTCTTCTGCGGGCGCCAAGCAGGGAAGGTATCTCCCGGTGACGCTTCACATGGACAACCGGACGGCATCGCCGGCGCAGGGGCAGATACAGGTGAAGGTGGCCGGATCGGACGGCGACATATACGAATATGAATATCTCTGGGAGCTGGCGGAGAGCGAAAAGGATGACATGACATACTACATCCCGCTCGGATACCGCTCTGAGGATATAGCTGTCAGAGTGACACAGCAGGACGAGGAGATCTATGCGCGCCGCATAGATCTGGATATGGATGCGGATACCAAAAGCCTGATGATCGCAGTGCTGTGTGATGAGCCGGAGAGTCTTGCGTGGCTTGACGGGAAGTCCGTAAACTACGGTCTTCTGAAAACGCATGTATATGATTTTGATGCGGCGACATTTCCTCTGGACAGACGCGGACTTGACATGTTTGATCTGATCATAGTCACAAACTACCGACTCAGAAATCTGAGCGAGGCTCAGATGAGAGCCATGCTCGACTGGGTCAGAGACGGGGGTGTACTGCTGCTGGGAACCGGAGCACGCGCGGATGATACGCTGGGACGGCTGGCACCGGAGCTGCTGGATGACAGATATTCGGAGCCGGAGCTGCGGGAGCTGGATATAACTCTCGGAACAGCAGCAGAGACTCCGTCTGATGGTGTCATAGAAGCCATGCAGATCACGGCGGCTCTCCATGGTGGAAACTCGCTGTGGCGGGCAGATGAGTATACAGTGGTAAGCGCGGTCACGAAGGACAGCGGAATGATAGCGGTAGCCTCGTTTGATGTCTCTGAGCTTTCATCATATGCCGGTGATCACGCAGAATACGCAGACCGCTTTTTAAACCTGATTCTTACAAGCTCGCGCATCACTGAGCTGTCAGGCGAGTTCGGAAGCAATGATACATATGAGTATCTGAATCTGCTGCTCGGAGCGGGAGATGTGGAGAAGCTTCCGCCTGTGCAGCTGCAGGCTGTGGCGCTTCTGGCATACATATTGCTGGCGGGGCCGGGGCTTTATATATTTCTGAAGCAGCACGGCGCTGCGGAGTATTACCGGAGAGGAGTGGTAGTGCTGGCGATGGTTTTTGCCGCATTGATATACTTCATCGGGATACGAACGCGATTTGAAGAGAATCTGTCAGGATATGTCGCTGTCGTGACAGGAGATGACACATCGGCGACGGAGACTATATTTCTGAATCTGAGGGCACCGTATTCAAGCCCCATAGAGGCAAGGTCAGATAGGAAATATACAGTGCTTCCCATATCATCCTCGGATCGATCAGGCATCTCGGGGGCAGATAATGCGGGCGATGAAAGCGATGTCAGGATAGCATACAGCGCAGAGGATGTAAGAATCACCATAGCGTCGGCGGACGAGTTCGCGCCGAAATTCTTCCGGCTGGAAAGGAGTCTGGAGGAAGATGAGGCGCTCAAAACGGTCACGGGCAATCTGGAGCTGTTTGAGGGAAAGCTTACGGGAACGCTCATCAACGGCTCCGGACAGCAGCTGTCAGGAGTCAGCGTTATCGGATACGGCAAGCTCTATTACATCGGAGATATGGCCGCCGGAGAGACGCGCGTGCTGACAGATGTAGCTATGACCAATGTTCCGCTCAGAGATTCATATGATGTGGCAAAAACTATATTCGGCGAGGATGAGTATGAGAAGACCGGGATATTTACATTCCTCAGAGAATGCTATTTTGACAGATACAGTGCGGATCTGAGGGTCGTGGCATTTGCCGGTGAAGATACCCGGGGAGAGATCAGCTGTGATGCCGGATGTACGGGAAGCAGAGTCCTTGTCTCGCTTATCCCTACGGAATGCTATAGGGACGGTATGATATGCCGGCCGGCTGTCATAGAGGAGCCGTTGACGGTCAGCGGGTATTATGCCGCATCCTCCAACACCATGCTTACGGATGAAGAGCTGGTGCTGGAGTACAGACTGGGCGAGGATATCGATCCGAAGGCTCTCTATATAGAATATGTGGATGATGCATATCCGGGCTTTGAGGGAACCATATTCTGGTACAATGTCTACGCTGCAGCATATGAGCCTGTGACGATACAGGACGGACTGGTAGACGCAGACTCACTTGAAACGCATATATCCGAGAATCATACCGTGACACTGAGATACGTATATACAGGCGATCGAAAAAACACATTTGAGGTATCGCTGCCGATGATCAATGTGATCGGTGATGAGGAGTAGCCGTGCTTGAGATACATGGATTGAAAAAGACATACGGAAGGAAAACCGTTCTGGAAGATCTGTCCATGACGGTTAAGGACGGGGCGCTGTACGGGCTGGTCGGCCCGTCCGGTGCCGGCAAGACGACGCTGATAAGGCTGATAGCGGGTCTTACAAGACCTGATGCCGGAAGCATCATCATAGATCAGAAGGATGCTGCAAGCTGTGCGGGAGAGCTGAAGGGCACGATCGGATATGTACCGGACGGAATAGGCATATATGATAAGCTCACCGCAGGTGAGTACATGGAATTTTTCGCCGGCGCAAACGGGCTGAAGGGAACAAGTGCACGCCGAAGGTGCATGGATCTGCTGGGCGAGGTCGGGCTGGATGAGCTGGCGCAGCAGCCGGTGGATAAGCTTTCACGGGGTATGCAGCAGCGGCTGTGTCTGGCCGGGGCACTCATATGCAGACCAAGGTTTCTGGTCATGGACGAGCCTGTCAGCGGTCTTGATCCGAAGACAAGACTTGAATTTAAAAATATCATCGGAGAGCTTCACGAGCAGGGAAGCACCATACTCATCAGCTCGCATACCATCTCTGAGCTTCCCGATATGTGCACGAACCTGGGCATCATGGACAGCGGAAGGATGATGCTGGAGGGGGACATGGATGATATCATGAACAGAATCGCTCAGCGCAATCCTATCCGCATCAGTGTTCTGGACGGAGTATCGTCGACCAAAAGCATTCTTTCGCAGAAGCCGCAGGTAAAGAGCATAACTCAAAGCGGCAAGACATTTTTGGTGCACTATACGGGATCGAAAACCGATGAGGCGGCACTCCTGGCGGAGCTGATACAGTCGGATATTCCCGTGGCTGAGTTTGTGCGTGAATCGGGCAATCTGGAGGACTATTTCATGCAGATCACGAGCCATCGGGATGAGAAGGTGGTGATGCGATATGATTTTTAATACCATCTACAAAAGAGAGCTCAGGGTCAGCAGCCGAAGCTACCGTCTGCCGCTTGCCGTGGCTTTGCTGAATACTGTTATGGCTGTCATGGTGCTGACCAGCATGACGCTTACGATAGAAACCGCAAGAGAGACATCAACCATAGATTATGATGCATTTTACAAAATATTTGTTGTCATGACGATGGCGGAATTCACATTCATGATGATGACCGCACCGGCGCTTTCAGCAGGATCAATCAGCAGGGAGGCGGAGAGAAGAACTCTGGATATGATGCTGGCCACCAGGCTGAGCGCGGCAGATATAGTACTGGGCAAGATGATGTGGTTTCTGAGCAGCGCTATGCTTGTGGCGGTATCGAGCCTGCCTATAATGGCGATCCTTTTTGTATACGGATATGTGAGGATCCATAACATAGTGCTGATGCTGCTTACGGTGCTTTCGATGGAACTCTATGTGGGCGGGATCGGTCTGTGGATATCGGCTGCGGTGAGGAGAACAGCGATCGCCGTTGCGGCGACATACGCAGTGCTGCTGATGCTGGTGTGTGGAATACCGCTTCTGTGCGCGGCCGCGTCAGGCCTGACCGGGACGGAGGGAACACTGGAGTGGCTGCTGTGTCTGAATCCTGCAGTGCCGTTTGCATCGTTTCTGGCGAGAGCTGCAGGAAGAGGCGGGATGATGGCATCATTTTTCAGAATGATAGGGCTTTCCGGGGACACCGATGCAGGCGCAGTCGCCGGAGCTGCCGCTGTCATGCAGCCTGTGCTGGGCGTATTTTTTTCCTGCATGGCCGCAAGATGCATATCGTCAGATCGGAGAAACTGAGAGACAGCCGATTCGTGTAATTTGTAGTAAATTTAAGGCTTATATGATAGAATACGGTATCTGTGTGTAGGGGAAGCTGATGTCATATATTGCATTGTACAGGAAATGGCGTCCGAAGACCTTTGATGAGGTTCGGGGGCAGGATGCCGTTGTGACAACTCTGAGGAATCAGGTGATTTCGGGAAGGATAGGTCATGCCTATCTTTTTTGCGGTACAAGGGGCACGGGAAAGACCAGTATGGCCAAGATACTGGCGCGTGCCGTCAACTGCGAGCATCCGGTCAACGGCAATCCGTGCAATGAATGCGCCTCGTGCAGGGGCATACTGGAGGAAAGCTCCATCAATGTCACCGAGATAGACGCGGCGTCGAACAACGGCGTTGACAACATCAGAGACATACGCGATCAGGTTCAATATCCACCGACACAGGGAAGATATAAGGTATTTATCATAGATGAGGTGCATATGCTCTCGACAGGGGCATTTAACGCACTCTTAAAGACGCTGGAAGAGCCGCCGGAGTATGTGATATTCATACTGGCGACGACAGAAGTTCACAAGATACCCGCGACGGTGATGTCCAGATGCCAAAGGTATGATTTTAAACGAATCTCTGTGAAGACCATCACAGACAGACTCAGGGAGCTGACACAGGCAGAAGACATCCGGATCGAGGATAAGGCTCTCGAGTATATAGCGCGAACCGCAGACGGCGCGATGAGAGATGCTCTCAGTCTTCTGGATGAATGTGTGGCATTTCGTACCGAGGATACCCTGACATACGATAAGGTACTTGAGATACTCGGAGCGGCAGACCTGTCGATGTTTGAGGAGCTGTTTGCCGCGATCTGTTCCGGCAGAACGGCTGAGGCACTGAAGGTGATCGCAGAGGCTGTAGAGCAGGGAAGAGATCTTTCTTGGTTTGCATCGGATTTTTTGTGGTACATGAGAAATCTGCTTGTGATAGGAAGCACGGAGGATGCCTCGCAGATCATAGATGCGTCAAAAGAGAATCTTGAGCAGATGAAGGCGCAGGCTGCAGGTGTATCCAGAGAAACCCTGATGCGGTACATAGGCATATTCGGAGAGCTGGCAAACCAGATGCGCTATTCATCACAAAAGCGTGTTCAGCTGGAGCTTGCTGTGATGAGAGCTATGACGCCTCAGATGCAGGAGGATATTTCGGCGCTGCTGGACCGCATAGGAAGGATAGAAAAAAGGCTTGAGAGCGCTGCGCCCGCAGCGATGACCGGAGCGGATATCGCATATACGGGAGCATACGCCGATGCCTATGCCGCCGGGATGAATGCTGCCATGCAGGCTTCCAGGGGTGCGCAGACATCAGATTCTGCGCGAAACGGCGCCGGTCAGAGCACAGGAGCCCTCGGGATGCCTGCGCAGAGAGCATCAGGAACGATAGAGCTTCCCAAGGCAGTATATGACGATCTGATGATGCTGCGGGATGACTGGGGCAATCTGGTGAGAACCCTCGGCGGGGCGAGTGCAACGCTTCTGAAAGATGCGGCAGCGGAGCCCGGAGAGGCAGACGACATGGTGCTGGTATTTGACGGAGAGGATATCCGTGATATGGCCGTCAATACCGGAGCCGTAAAAAAGCTGGAGGCGAAGGCGCTGGAAAAGTACGGAAAGCGCTTTATATTTAAGACGAGAGTAAGACAGGCGGATGAAGAAGCGCGGACATATGTGACAAAAGAGGAGCTGAGCGCTCTGATCAATATGCCGATCGAGGAGGAAACGGAGGGCTGATATGGCAAGACATGGTGGTTACGGAGGCGGTATGGCGCCGAATATGGCCAATCTGATGAAGCAGGCTCAGAAGATGCAGCAGCAGATGGCAGAGAAGGCGCAGGAGCTGGAAGGCAGGGAATATACAGCTACTGCGGGCGGAGGTGCTGTCGCGGTAGCTATGACCGGAAAGCGTGAGCTCACAAAGGTTACGATAGATCCCGAGGCAGTGGATCCAGATGATGTCGAGATGCTGCAGGATATGATAGTTGTTGCCGTAAATGATGTACTCAAGCAGGTTGAGGAGGCCACAGGCAAGATGATGGGGCAGCTCACCGGAGGAATGAATGGACTATTTTAGCGGGTGGATAAACAGGCTGATCGATTCGCTCAGCGCTCTGCCCGGAATAGGGGCAAAGACGGCACAGAGGCTTGCATTTTATATCATAAACATGCCTCAGGAGCAGGCACAGGCACTGGCTCAGTCCATCATAGATGCCAGAGCGAATGTGCGTTATTGCAGGGAGTGCTTTACACTGACGGACGATGAGCTGTGCCCGATATGCAAAAATCCGAACAGAGATCACAGACAGATCATGGTCGTTGAAAACACCAGAGATCTTGCGGCATATGAGAAGACAGGCAAGTACAATGGTGTGTATCATGTGCTGCACGGTGCGATATCGCCGATGCTGGGGATAGGACCGGCAGACATCAAGATAAAGGAGCTGATAAAGCGGCTGGAATCTGATGTGGATGAGGTGATCATCGCGACCAATGCGAGCCTGGAGGGAGAAACCACGGCGATGTTTATAGCAAAGCTTGTGAAGCCCACGGGCATCAAGGTTACGCGGATAGCAAGCGGCGTACCGGTCGGCGGCGATCTGGAGAATATAGACGAGGTGACGCTGCTGAGAGCCCTTGAAGGCAGGACTCTGCTGTAGGTCAGGACAGTGATACGGCAGATATATATAATCTGTCAGTGCAGTGATTTATGATGCGGGAAACATATACAGTAAGCCGGGGATAAAGATGGATAAGTACGAGTTCAATATAAAAGCAGAGCAGCTAAAGAAGCAGGTTAAGGTCGGGGATTATGAGACGGCACAGAGGATATGCGACAGCATAGACTGGAGGCGCGTGAACAATGTCAGCCTTCTGTCCATGGTTGCATCGGTATATGAGCACAACAAGGAATATGACGAGGCCAAGGAGATACTGCTGCTTGCCTACGAGAAGGCGCCTATCGGAAAGCGGCTGCTGTACAAGCTTTCAACATTGGCTCTGAAGCTTGGAGATGTGGCTGAGGCGGAGGAGTATTACAAGGAATTCTATGATCTGGCGAAGGATGACCCGCGCCAGCATATACTGCGCTATCTGATATTGAAGGCGAAGGGGGCACCGGCGACGCATCTTATCAGCTCTCTTGAGGCCTACAACAGGATGGAGCTCGATGAAAGATGGATGTATGAGCTGGCGGAGCTCTATCACAAGGCCGGAATGAGCAATGAGTGCGTGGCTATGTGCGACAAGATCATGCTGATGTTCGGAATAGGTCAGTATGTCAACAAGGCTATATATCTGAAAACAGTCATGGAGGGAAGAGAGCTCAATGACTATCAGAAGACACTGGTCAGCAACAGAGATCAGTATGAGTTCTATTCGGATTATGACGAGCAGGCAGAGGAAGACTCCGCGGCAAAGAGTGATGACGAGGTCATGGAGGCCCGCAGACAGCAGGATCTGGAGCTTGAGGAGGCCGGAGTAGGCCGCCCGGGTGCGACGGGGACGCTGCCGAGGCTGACGAGCGAGATGAGAGCGGATAATCTGCTTTATCAGTACGACGATACGGATGATATTCCGGAGAGCGAGAGAACAAGAGTCCTTGATGATATCAATATCGTGCTTCCCAATACCAAGGAATGGAATGAAGTCGAGGAAGAAAAGACGGCAAAGGAGCGCGAGGAGGTAAGAAGAGCGACACAGCGTCAGGTGGACGAGGTGATGGAGCAGGCCAAGGAGGCAGCCAAGGCTGCTGCACAGGCAAGGGCAGCTGCAAGAGCCGCCACACAGGCAAGAGTCAATGCAGAGGCACAGGCGGCAGAGCTGCAGGCAGCAGCTCACCAGAGTGCACCGGCTGCAGGCTCGCCGGACATGGCAGCACCGGCTGCTGCACCGGAAGAGACACCATCGGCTGCTTATGTATCGACTGCAGCATCGTCAACTGCCGGGTCATCTGCGCAGACGCCAAAAGCTCAGCAGAATGAAGCGGCACAGCAGGAAGCTGCTGATAATGGAAGCGATTCAAATGAGGTGCTCTACACAGTAAACTTCATGGTTGAGAGAAAAACGGACGAGGCAGGACTTGCAGCGGCGATAGAGCTTCTTCGCAAGATGCATGCCAATACCGGATCTTCCAATCAGGTCACGAAGATCAAGGGTGAGAAGCTCAACCAGAGAGGAGTTGCAAACTCGGCATCAAAACTTGAGGGACGGGATCTCATCATCGAGGCAGCCGGAGATCTCAGCACTCAATCAGTAAATGAGCTGGTGGATATGATCTACGCCCAGCCGGATAAGCGCGTAGTCGTGCTGGTAGACAATCATATGCAGATAGAAAGGCTCAAGAACAGATATCCCGAGCTCATGAATCTGTTCTATGTAGATGATGAGGACGGCATGGTAAGTGAGGCAGGTGAACCGGCTGCGCATGAGGAATATGCAGACAAAGGCTATGCCGCAGATGCATATGCTCAGGATGAGTCTGTCCGGAGTACATACGCACAGACTTCTCCGGCTCAGAACATATACAGCAATGACGAAAACGGCTATTTTGCAAAGCCTGAAAATTATGATGCGTCCGGGGCTGCTGCCAGAGCCATGACACCGGATATACCGCAGAGCCAGATGGACATAGAGGAGTTTGCAAGATGCTGTCAGGAGTACGCGGCAAGCATTGACTGTACGATTCCGGGCAAGAGTCTTCTGGCGCTCTACGAGAGAATAGAGATCATGGAGGAGGACGGCATACCGCTGACGAAGGATGCGGCGATAGACCTGATAGAGGAGACTGCAGACAAGGCTGAGAATCCTTCGCTCGGAAGGAAGCTGACGGGTATGTTCTCTGCAAAGTATGATAGGGAAGGCCTGCTGATCCTCAAGGAAGAAAACTTCCTTCCGTAGGCTCGCATGTGAAAGACAACATGGATGCGTTATATGATATATTAGAATGGGTTCGCCGGAACTGGCTTGTAACCATAACGGTGACATATATGATCGGTGTGATGCTTTACTGTCACAGAAAGGGCTTTATACATACGGTGCTCGGTATATGCGCAGCCGTCATATCCGTGCTTCTCACCGGGGTGATTAGCCAGAAGCTGATGGGGCTGATGTCGGCAGCTATAGGCGACTCTGCGGGAGCCAATCTTGTGGTGCGCGTTCTGTGCCTTGTGGTGGTGTTCCTGCTGATAAGGCATGTGATGGGGCTGATCATAAAAGCGTCTGATGCAGTGATGGGACTGCCTGTCCTGAGAGGATTGGATCAGGTGGCAGGTGCTGTCGCGGGACTGCTTTTTGCTACGGTTTTTGTGTGGCTGATAGGCTCTGTCATCGTACTGTGCGGCGATCAGGGATGGACGGCTCCTCTGAATGATCAGATAAAAGCAAGCAGCTTTCTTACATGGCTTCACGAACATAATGTGGTACTGAACTTTTTCAGAGAATTGACGATTTTTTGAGAAACCGGAAGCATTAAAACAAAAACTAACCGCTTGACAAAAGCACTATATGAATGATATTCTATCTTAGCTGTCTGCAAAGAGAGAATACATGAACAAGAGGCCCCATGGTCAAGCGGTTAAGACATCGCCCTTTCACGGCGGTAACACGAGTTC
>CAVIJY010000035.1:0-19654 GCA_963643215.1 Lachnospiraceae bacterium
CCGAGTAACCGGAGGTTCGGGTGCATCTGAACCGACTTTTATGTCCTCAGTTTCTCCGGCTCTTGATCAGCACCCTCTCCGCCGTGTCGACCGCGGTTTTTACCATTTCGTCTATCTGCTCTGACAAAAGTGTCTCCGATTTCTTTATCCTTGACAGATCCGGCTTTGTAACCGGATGCTTTGCGACAAATATCGTGCAGCAATCCTCGTATGGCTGGATTGAGGTCTCATATGTCCCGATTTTAGACGATATCTCTACGATGTCCTGCTTGTCAAAGCCTACCAGAGGTCTGAAGACCGGCATCCTGCATACTTCATTTGTCACATAAAGCGACTGCACAGTCTGACTCGCAACCTGCCCGATGCTTTCTCCGGTGATAAGCGCCAGATCCCCGTTTTTCTCAGCCAGAAGCTGTGCTATGCGCATCATATATCTTCTCATGATGATGGTCAGCTCCTCATGAGGACATTTCTCATAGATATACAGCTGAATCTGTGTGAAGTTGACGATATGCAGGTTGACAGGTCCCGTGTATCTTGACATGATGGTCGCCAGATCAATCACCTTCTGCCGTGCCCTCTCGCTGGTATACGGAGGCGCATGGAAATACACGGCCTCTATCACCACCCCGCGCTTTGCGATCATATATCCGGCGACAGGCGAATCAATACCTCCCGACAGCAGAAGCATAGCCCTGCCGTTCGTGCCCACGGGCATCCCGCCCGGTCCGGGTATCGTGATCGAATATATATTGATGTGATTTCTGATCTCCACCTTTATAAGCGCCTGCGGGGAATGCACATCCACATGCATCTGCCCGAAGCGCTCCAGCACTGCCTCTCCAAGGTCGGCATTGATCCTCTCCGATGTATAGGGATAGCTTTTGTCGGCTCTTCTGGTGTCGATCTTAAAGGATATATTCTTGTCCGGATATGCCATATCCACATAGTCTGTCAGCGCCTGCTTCAGATTCTCGTAGTTCTTGTCCTCTATTCTCACCATAGGACATATTCCCACGATTCCGAATACACTCTGCAGCGCACCCACGGCATCCTCATAGTCATATTCACCTACGGTATCCACATAGATGCGTCCGCTTTCCTTGCTGACGATATATTCTCCGTCGATCTCCGCCAGCGCCAGCCGGATCTGCTTCATCAGAGCATCCTCGAAGAGATATCTGTTTTTTCCCTTAACGCCTATCTCCCCGTATTTTATAAGAAATGTCTTATATCTCATCCCAAATCATCCTGCTCATCTATTTCCTTGAAAACCGTCTGAGGTTTTCTGTCTCCTGTCTCAGCACATCAGCAAAATAATCCGCCTGCTCTACGGTATTGTTTTCATCCAGCGAGACGCGTATCGTGCTGTCAAGCAGCTCCTCTTTAAGGCCTATGCCCTTTAATGTGCCCGATATCCCGGGATGATGCGACGAGCATGCCGACCCGCTTGATACATATATTCCTCTGGCTTCCAGTGCGTGAAGCAGCACCTCCGCCCTCACCCCGGATACAGATATGCTTACTATGTGAGGTGCACCTTCATCCCCTGTCGGGGAATTGACACTGACTCCCGGGATGCCCGTCACGCTTTGAGCGATGTGATTTCTGACATCACGCATATGTCCGGTTCTCTCATCAAGGCAGTCATAGGCCTCCTTTGCTGCAAGCCCCATTCCCGCTATTCCCGGCACATTGATGGTTCCGCTGCGCATATCCCTCTGCTGTCCGCCGCCGTATATGATAGGCTTGAGGCGCACACCGTCTCTCAGAAACAGAAAGCCTACGCCCTTGGGACCGTGGAACTTATGGCCGCTTACGCTCAGCATGTCTATACCCATGCGCTTTGGATATATACGCATCTTTCCGTAAGCCTGAATGGCATCCACATGATACAGCGTATCCGGATTGACCGATTTTATGATCTTCGATATCTCCTCCACAGGCTCGATCGCGCCTATTTCGTTATTTACCAGCATGGTTGACACAAGGATGGTATCCTTGCGTATCATATCCTTCAGCTGCTGCAGATCTATATGACCGGATCTGTCTACGGCAAGCACGCTGACCTCGTACCCTATCTCCTGCAGAAAGTCCATGGGACGGTATACCGACGCATGCTCGATGCCTGTCGTTATCAGATGCATTCCCCGGCGCCGGTGCGCCAGAGCCGCTCCTATAAGCGCAAGATTATTGGACTCTGTTCCGCATGATGTGAATATGATCTCGCCTTCGCTGCATTTGAGCGTCGCGGCTATGCGTGAGGCAGCCTCCTTTACATATCTTTCCGCGGCTATACCCATAGTATGCTTTGCGGAAGGATTCGCATAATCCTCCCGCATGGTCTTCACCATCAGATCTATGACGCTGTCGCTCACCGCAGTGGTGGCCGCGTTGTCAAAATAAACTTCCATGCTCACAGTACTACCTTTACGAAGTTCTTCTTGCCTCTCTTTACCAGCGCTCCGTCTCCGGCAAATATTCCGTCGTCAAATACCGCCGCCGTATCACTTACAATTTCACCGTTTACGCTTACGCCGCCCTGCTGCACATTTCTCCTCGCCTCAGACCGGCTCGGTGCAAGACCTGCTGCGCACACCAGCGAGATGATATCTATCTTTCCGTCCTTGAAGCTCTCGGGCTTAAGTGTGCAGGTCGGCACGTTGGACATGTCGGAGCCGCCCGCAAAAAGAGCCCTGCTGGCATCCCGTGCCTCTCCTGCCTTGTCGGCACCGTGTACAAGGGATGTAAGCTCATATGCGAGAATCTCCTTGGCCTCGTTGAGCTTTGCATCCTTCCACCCGGACATTTCCTCAATCTGCTCAAGCGGTACAAATGTGAGCATGCGCAGACACTTGATGACATCTGCATCATCTACATTTCTCCAGTACTGATAGAAATCATATACCGAGGTTTTATTCTCATCCAGCCATACAGCGCCTCCGGCCGTCTTGCCCATCTTCTTGCCGTCCGACTTCAGAAGCAATGTTATCGTCATGGCATGAGCATCCTTGCCGAGCTTCTTCCTTATGAGCTCGGTGCCTCCCAGCATGTTCGACCACTGATCGTCTCCGCCAAACTGCATATTGCAGCCGTAGTCCTCGTACAGACGAAGAAAATCATACGACTGAAGCAGCATATAGTTGAATTCAAGAAATGAAAGGCCCTTTTCAAGCCTCTGCTTGTAGCACTCGGCACGAAGCATATTGTTTACGGAAAAGCACGGACCGATGTCGCGGATAAACTCCATATAGTTCAGATCTCGAAGCCACTCGGCATTGTTGACCATGATGGCCTTGCCCGGACCGAATTCTATAAATCTGCTCATCTGCTGCTTAAAGCATTCGCAGTTATGATCGATGGTCTCCACCGTCATCACGGAGCGCAGATCGCTTCTTCCGGAGGGGTCTCCTATCATTCCTGTTCCTCCGCCCACAAGCGCTATAGGCTTGTTCCCTGCCATCTGAAGCCTCTTCATAAGGCAAAGTGCCATGAAATGTCCCACATGAAGGCTGTCTGCCGTTGGGTCAAAGCCGATATAGAATACGGCCTTGCCTTCATCGATCATCCTGCTGATCTCTTCTTCGTTTGTAGTCTGTGCGATAAGACCTCTTGCCTTCAGTTCCTCATAACATGTCATCGATTTTCTCCTTTTTTTGCAGCATTTATTTCATAAGCGAGCTGATCCCGAACCAAAGGATCACTATCGCCCCGAGAACTATTCTGTAGCATCCGAAAAGCTTGAATGTATTGTGTCTGATCCAGCTCATCATGAAACGTATCGAATACAGCGATACGATAAATGCCGTCAGAAATCCGATCAGCACATATCCTATCTCCGGGATGGTTATATCGCCTGAATATGTGATGCATCTGAGCAGCGCGGATCCTGTTATGGCAGGTATCCCGGTAAACATGGCAAACTCTACCGCCTGCTGACGGGCTATGCCAAGCAGCAGCGCACCCAGAATCACCGCCCCGGATCTTGATGTTCCGGGTATCAGCGCAAGACATTGAAATACTCCCAGATAAAAAGCTGTCTGCAGACTGATCCTCCCCAGGCGGTTTATCTCCGCTATCCTGTATCTGTTTCTGTTTTCCGCAAGGATGAACAGTATGCCGTATATGATCAGGGTCGTCGCAACAACCACATCCGTATAGAGATGCGCGTTTATCCATCCGTCAAGAAGGATGCCGAGTATCCCTGCCGGCACCGTCGCAATCGCGATTCGCGCCCACAGTCTCAGCGATGCCTCCCTTTGCTCCTGCTTCTTGCCGGGATAAAACGGATTCAGCTTCTTCATATTTGTGATGACAACCGCGGCTACTGCTCCGAGCCGAATCAGCGTCATAAACAAAACCTTGAACTCCGGCGTCATGTCCGGGCTTATCATCTCATCTATGATCATCATATGCCCTGTGGCACTGACGGGAATCCACTCGGCAAATCCTTCTATGATCCCGAATACGATGACCTTCAATATCTCTACAAGCGTCATATATCCTCAATCTGCCAGTCAACCGGCATTTCGCCGTTTTTCTCCAGAAATTCATTGGCCTTTGAAAAATGTCTGCATCCGAAAAATCCCCTGTATGCGCTAAGCGGACTCGGATGAGCTGCTTTAAGCACAAGGTGCATCGGATTCGTAATCAAGGCCTGCTTCGTCTGTGCCGGTCTTCCCCACAGCATAAACACAACGGGATGATCCAGATCATTTACCGATCGTATGATGGCATCGGTGAAGTTCTCCCATCCCCTGCCATGATGCGAGTTGGCCTGATGAGCACGAACAGTCAGCACGGTATTCAGCATCAGCACACCCTGCCTCGCCCATCCGTCGAGATATCCGTTGTTCGGTATCCTGCATCCCATGTCATCATGCAGCTCTTTGAATATATTCACAAGTGACGGCGGTATCTCAGTTCCCGGACGCACTGAAAAGGAAAGCCCGTGAGCCTGACCCTCATTGTGATACGGATCCTGCCCGAGTATCACGACTCTGACGCCGGTGCGAGGTGTCAGATGAAGCGCAGAAAATATATCCTCCGATGGAGGATATACCGTCTGTGTCCTGTATTCGGTATTAACAAACTCGTATAGTGATTTATAATACGGCTTGGAAAATTCCGGCCTCAAAGCCTCCAGCCAGTCGTTCGTGATTGCAGCCATAATACCAGCTTCCGGCATTTCTTTTTCTCTACATTCTATCACAAAAGCCGATATATACAAGTGCGCCCTATCTGAGCCCCAGCAATCTGAAGGCCTGCTCCTCCCCGCGATACTCAAATCCGCCCGGTTCTGCGCTGTCTGTT
Source organism: Lachnospiraceae bacterium (assembly GCA_963643215.1). GTDB lineage: Bacteria > Bacillota > Clostridia > Lachnospirales > Lachnospiraceae > Darwinimomas. Next base: position 5,314 of record CAVIJY010000035.1, read on the forward strand.
TCTATAATGACAGCATCATTTTTCAGATAAAGAAGCTCCCGCATATAGGCCTCATCCGCCTCGCTTGACGGACTGTACGCACCGTACCCTGCTCTGGCGGTATCCCTCATAAAAATCAGCAGTCCCTCATGCTTGAGATTCTCGATTTGCCTGATTCCCGCGCTGTTTTTGTAAACAATCAGTGCATCGGCCATTCCCTTGCCTATATCCGTGTGAACCCGCTCATTCAATGTGACATATCTGCACATGTCATCATTTCTTTCGAGCCTGTCAGGAATGGATACGGTCAGCCTCAGCCTGTCACGCCTGGCGATAAGCTCAAAGCTGCGTATGATGTATTCCATATGGCTTTTCCGGCATCCGCATATTATGATCCGCATCTATGACCTCGCTTCGGCTTGTGCCGCATCAAAAACAGTATATCGCGTGCTCCTCACAGATATCCCCGCAGTCTCCGCAGCCCGTACACATGACAGTATCAATGCCGTAGCTGAGGCCGTCCCTGCATATGGCCGGGCACCCGAAGTCCGTGACACATATCCCGCATCCTGTACAGTGAAGCGCTCGTATGGCATATGTGAGCTTTCCGGTACCGATACAGTTCTCGTCCGGACTCCCTATAATCATCCTTCTGGCATTTTTCTCTCTATTCTTTTTAGAGTACCGTCCTGTGCCGATCTCAGCGCTGCGGACATCCGAAGTGCGTTTTTTCTTGTTGCGATAGACATCGATTCCCAGTCTGAAGCAATATGCCGCATCTGTCTTCTGCCTTCTGTATATGCATCCCGAGCACATACGCTGCTCGGTCTCCGGTATGTTCGGAAGGAATTTGGACGGCCATTCCTCAGGTCTTCCGGGATATGTCAGCTCGCCTCTCCTTGTCTTGGGCAGGATCGCCATGAGACTCTCGTATATATCATGCATGCTTCCGCTGATGACCGTTCTGGTTGTCCGCCTCGGCAGCATCTGCGTGCATAGTGTTTCATATTCGGATATCCATACAACCAGCCTGTAATCTTCAGCCAGAAGCCTGAGTTCTCTCATCACGCTTCTGTTGAACCCGAGTATATAAGCCGTATCGATGGACATGCTTTCCTCAAGCAGATAGTACACCATCGTCGAAGGATACCCGGTCACTACCACGCAGGTGTCAGACCGGCCGCTCTTATGTGTTTTTAAAAGTTTGATATGAGTGCGGCTTCCTCTTGCTGCAACTGCAGGTGCCTGAGCATTGCCGCAGGCCTCCTCCATGCTGTCATAAAGCAGCAAAGCCCGCTCGATCTCACCTCTCGACACAGCGCCTTTTATATCAGCCGGTATCGCGTTGAGCGTGCCCGACGAGGCATACCCTGATATCTCAAATAACTCCTGCATACGCAAAAGGGCGCCGCATACATAGATCACCACAGGCGCCTCGAAATTGATAAGCATCCTGTACAGCTCCTCAAGCGATGACGGAAACAAAACAGAAATGTCGTATGAAAGAGCCATGCTCCAGACATCGAGAGTAAGCGCGGTTTCAAAGAGAACCGCCCGGATCTTCTCCTTATTTCTCAATCTCTCGGTGAGCTCAGGCGCTTCCTGCTCACCGTATACGAAAAAAGACCCCGACGCTGCACACGCCAGGATTAGTGTCCTTTGAAAATCGCAAAATTGCATCATCGCGTTTCACTACTTCCCAAATCCTCTCCGGCATCGGGTAAAGGATCTTTTTTCAGCGCAAATGCACAAACCGCAAATGTAACCGCGATATAGAACCATGTCGTCGGATTGGAGAACCATGTAGTGAAGAAGGCCAGTGCCATATATATTGCAAATTGTCCGTACAGCATGATGCTCCTGGCGTCGCCTTTTTGAAATGCTCTTTTTTCAAGCCTGTTTGCAGCGATTCCGAGCACCAGCGCAAATACGGCAACACCGACGATACCACAATCATAATATGTATCGTAGTACAATGTCAATGTTGTGAGTTCTTTTTTTGTAAGAAAATATTCATAAATTGTCAGCTGAGGAAACACAAATTTAAGACCCGTCAATGCCCACAGCGGAAAAAGCTGTCTCCTGCCGAATGTATGCTCTGTAAGATTCTTCACCATGCAATTGAAATTGTCAAAATTGTTGGCGATATAGATATAGAACTGACTGAACACGACTGGATAGTCCTTTTTCATCTCAAATACGCTCATCAGATATTGAGCATCATGACTGCGGGCTCTTGTAAGCACTATATACGCCGGAACCAGCGCCAGCAGACACAGCGCCGCCATGACGGCAAGTGTTTTCCTTTCGATTCTGCTCCGGCTCTCTTTGATCACGGCCCAGACAGATACAGCCAGCATCAGTGCAAAAACCAGCTGGAATCTCGACACGCACAAGACCGGTATCAGAAAGCCTGAGATTCCGGCTGCGACGGCAGCCGCCGTTTCAGCTGCTTTATGTTCAGTATCTCCCATGTACCATATCACGGACAGCGCGGGACAAAGAACGCAGGATACAGTAAGATAATGCACTCCGGATATATGAAATGCTGAATACGCATGCGGAACCCCCCTGACCATCAGCGGAACAAAGCCGAGTATGGCAGCTTCAAGACAGAAGCATATCCAGGCTGCGGCTGCCAGAAGACAGTTCATGACCAGAAATCTCTTGCGTGAAAATATCCTGCTCTCTTTTGTCCTTTTCCTGCCGTTCCCGTTGAAGACATGCTTCAGATATCCGCTCTCATCCAGAAATATGCCGAGGCGAAATGCCGTATAAGCAACAAAAAAGCACAGCCAGGTCATATTCTCCCAGTCTGTCTGCAGGTAGGAAAGTTTCATACATGAAATACCCTCTCCTCCCACAATGCTCAGAGAATATAAACCGGCCGCACTCACGATATGACCTGTTTTTTTTCGCTCATAGCAGTAAAGAACTATGCTCTCCACCATAAGAACCGCGGCGGAGGCTGTATAAAGATGCAAAGATGCCAGCAGATATGACATCAGGTATGCAACCATATATGTCAGGATCATGCTGCCTCCTTTGCTTCCGGCATAGACCCCCGGTGGTTCATGCCTCCTGTTCATCGCGAAACGGGGCCATTCACCGACTCCTGTCGCTCATGATTCGAATTCTGCGCCCCGTGCGCGTCGTCTGATACGGATTCACTCTGCTGTGCCGACTCGTTATCTGATCCGGCCGATGAATCCGGCTGATTGTCCGCATGAGTTGATCCCTCATCTGCCATCCCGGGTTCTGAGCCGCTCTCTGACTCCGATATCCCCGGACCGGCTGATGCCGTGTCTGATGTCTCTGCTGATGTTGTCTCCTGATCAGTCTGTGCTGCGGTCTCCGAGGTCTCCGCAGCCTCGGTCTGCTCCTGCGTGCCCGGTTCCGTATGAGCTTCATCGTCTCTGATGCCCGGTCCGTTGAGCTCTATGAGTGCCGTGATCTGGGTTTCATGGGTTCCGGATATCACCGCACCTGCAGGCAGATATGTATTCAGATCAATGTTCCATGATTTGTTTGATGTCGCGCCGTCTATATTCAGCACCGATGACGGTATGGTTATGACAGAAAGCTTTCCCACCACATCAGCATTTCCCGTTACTATCACACTTCCGATAGATGCTGTGCTGCCGGCATAATGATGTCCCGACGCTGCAGTTCCGCTCACCTCATACTGAATCGGTATCGTCTTTGTCGTATTTATATACAGCGCATACTCCGTCGTATATTCAGATGCGGAAAAGTATTTGTTATTCGCAGTATCCACTGCCTTCGCGCTTTCATCATCTGAATCATAGAACTTCAGCTCCGCCGTTCCTGTCAGCGTACCGGTTGCCTCCTTTACGCTGACCTCAACGCCGGCTACGGCTATACTGTCGATCAGTGATTTCGGGCCGGTTATATCAACCTGAGTAAGTGCTGTCGTCGATGCAGCGGCCGCATATCCCTCCGGGCAGCTGTCAACAGTATATACTTTGACATTTACCGTCTTGGTTATGATGTCCTCCACCACGACCTGGAGATATGACGGCTCTGCGCTGCAGTCCTGAATGATATCCTGATTGTTTACTGTCTGCACTACGACCCGCGCCGATCCGGTCGCATCGTATATATCCGACAGGTCGATATATGCGCGAAAGTCCGATGACTTAACCTTGTATGCGTCACGCGCCTGTACCGTATAGCTTATCACGGCGGTCTTGCTTCCGATCACGGTATATGCCTTACCTGCGGATGTAAGCGCTGAGGAATTGCGCTCCTCTACGGCTACGATCTTGCTCCCCGTGGTATCCGGGTTAGATATGCTGACCACCGTGACCCACAGTACAAATGCAATCACCACCGATGTGAGCATCAGATAAAGCCTATTTGACAGCAGATTCCTCATCTTTGCTCCTTCCCCGTCTGAATCGCAGCCCCGTTCTTGCCTTTTCCTTTTCCTCCTGTTTGAAAGACGACAGACAGTCCTTCATGGTCTGTATATCGTCCATGACCGTCAGCACTCCCTCGTAGGTGACAGACACATTGCCGGTTTCCTCGGAGACAACCACCGTCACCGCATCACTGACCTCGCTGACACCTATCGCCGCCCTGTGCCTTGTGCCCAGAGACTTGTTGATATCCTGATTGGAGGAAAGGGGCAGATAGCAGGTTGCTGCCGCTATCTCATTATTGCGGATCACCACAGCTCCGTCATGAAGAGGAGTGTTGTGCTCGAAGATATTGATCAGAAGCTGTCTGGAAATCACGGCGTTCAGCGTTATACCTGTTTCGATGATGCTGTCAAGAGACTCGGTACGCTCTATGACAATCAGAGCGCCTGTTCTGGCTCTTGACATCGCAAATGCCGCCTTCGTTATCTCTCCTACTGTCGTGTCATTGAAGCTGTCCAGCGTATCAGATCTCGACTTTACAGGCGACAAGAGCTTTACTCCGAACAGCTCTGCATTGCCTATGGTTTCAAGCGCCTTGCGAAGCTCCGGCTGAAATATAACTATCAGCGATGTAACCGCGATGGTTGCGAGCTTGCCCATGATCCACAGGATCGCATCAAACTGAAGCACCCCGCAGAATACAACAAAGATACCTATCACCAGTATGCCGCGAAGAAGCATATATGCCCTGGTATTCAATATCCAGTTGAGTATCACATAAACCATAAAGGAAAGCAGCGCTATCTCAAGGATATTGCGCAGATCTATTCTTGCTATGATCGCAAGTATACTCTCTATGGAATTGATGATATTAACCATGGCTGACCCTGCCTTTCCTGCTCCGCGGCTTGGCTATCAGCATGTCCGCATCCTCTGCGACTGCATCATGGTGCATGTCGGCGCTTATCTTCGGAACCGCCTTCACATAGTAATAATAATCATCGTCCTCAAACTGCGTGAACTCCGTCTTCGCATAATCCGTCGCAAAGCCGAAAAATGCAAGTACCGCACCTACAGCCATCCCGGACACTATGCCGACTGCAAGAGCTATCACATTCAGCTCCGTATGAAATGCCATGCTTCCGATCAGGGAGCCCGCAAGAAGCACCGCAGCTCCCGCGCCTATGGCTATATACCATGAATAATCAACCGACAGAATATGTATGATATATACAACCAGAATCGCGGCGATGAAAACCCCGATCAGGATATACATTTCCTTATCGGCAAACACGCCCTTTACCATTGGGAGAAATCGCTGCGCTATATCGGTCGAAGAATCATGAACCATGTCTTTCGCGCCTTTTACATATTTCAGCAGATAAAACAGCACTGTCCCGGCTGCAACCGGAACCACCGAGAACGCGCTGGTGCCAAGCCCCGCCGCAAATACTATCGCATAGGGAACCCTGAGTGCAAATGCTATCGGCGTCATAAGCAGCAGAAGACTGTTGCCGGGAGAAAATGTATAGTACAGACATGCTACAACTATGAGATAGACCGCACATACCGCCGCCATCTCCATCGATGCCTTGTACACATGTGCCAAAACCACAAGAGAAAGCACCGTGCATATTCCTCCGAACGGCAGCAGCGCGCATATCAGAGATATCATTAGCATGACAAGGACATTTTTCAGACCTGCCATATATCCTATCGAGCCGTTGATCAGGGCAAGCGCAAGAAATGTCACGCAAAAACGAAGCACAGGATCTATGACGAAGCTGTACCTTCCGTAGTATTCCTTTGATTTTTCCCTGACCGTACCGAGGATCTGTACAAATCCCGAAATGCTTCCCATCAATTCTGCCCCTGCATTCGCGCCAGTCTCTTAAGCATTGAGCGGTAGAGCCCCACCGCCCTCTGCGCCTTATTATATCTGTAATAGTATGCTATAAATGTGATGATCTCAAATATTAAAAGCCCTATAAGGTAGTAAATCACATACACCTTAAACAGATCCGCTATCACACTGAGATCGAATGTATTGAGAAGCATATCCATGGAGCATACCACCACAAGACACAGTATGGCGCCGTAGCTTATCGTATATCCCAGCAGGTTCCTCAGCATCCGCTTTGTGATGTAATCACTCCTGTAATACTGCGCTCCCTCTTCTATATCCTTCTTCTCCGCCTTTTGATAAAAAGCGATATCCGTCATCACACGAAGCTTTTCTATATCCAGCATGATAAGACCCTTCCGTGTTTTTTTCGTGTCCTATACTGTTTTGTCACGCCTCGAATTTGTATCCCATGCCCCATACGGTTTTGATGCATTCGCCCTGCTCTCCGAGCTTGGCACGAAGCTTTTTGACATGCGTATCTATGGTTCTTGCATCTCCGAAATAATCATAGTTCCATACGCTGTTGAGTATCTTTTCTCTGTTGAGCGCAATGCCCGCGTTTTCCATAAAGTATGTCAGAAGCTCGAACTCCTTAAAGCTGAGCTCCACATCTCTGCCCCCGGCCTTTACCGTGTGCGCGCTCAAATCAACATCTATGCCTCCGGCGATCAGATGATCTCCCTCTGCCTTGGTTGTGCGCCTCATTACCGCATCTACGCGGGCTACAAGTATCTTCGGACTGAAAGGCTTGGTGATATACTCGTCCACGCCCAGATCAAAGCCCTTCAGCTCATCCTTTTCCTCACTCTTGGCTGTGAGCATGATGACGGGAATCTTTGAAAACCGGCGTATGGACTTCAGAGCCTCATAACCATCCATCTTCGGCATCATGATGTCCATGATGATAAGATCTATGGAGCTGTCGCTCATCACATCGTCTACGGCCTGCTCCCCGTCCTGTGCTTCAATCACTTCATAACCGTTCATGACCAGATAATCCCGAACTATCTTGCGGATCCTGGCCTCGTCATCAACCACAAGTACCTTCTTCATCATACCCACCATGTCCTATCAGGCCTTAGCATCGGCATCCGCGATCGCAATTTTCAGCTCATCCAGCTGTGACTGGTCTACAGTATCCGGAGCATTGGACAGCAGACAAACCGCGTCCTTGTTCTTCGGAAAGGCTATAACATCTCTTATGGACTCGGTGCCGAGCATCAGCATGACGACACGGTCAAGCCCGTATGCCAGACCTGCATGGGGCGGAACTCCGTATTTAAATGCCTCAAGCAGATATCCGAATCTCTCCTGAGCAGTCTCTCTTGAAAGGCCGAGAACATCAAACATCTTTTCCTGTATATCAGCCTGATGTATTCTCACGCTTCCGCCGCCGATCTCTGTTCCGTTGAGAACGATATCGTAAGCCTTTGCCCGCACGCGTCCCGGATCCGAGTCGATATACTGCCAGTCCTCATCCATAGGCATGGTGAATGGATGATGCATGGCCTTAAAGCGGTTTTCCTCCTCCGACCACTCGAGAAGCGGAAACTCTGTAACCCAGAGGAATCTGAAGTCATCCTTTTTCAGGAGACCCATCTCATCAGCCAGTTTACATCTCAGTGCTCCCAGCACACTGCATACCAGAGCCTTTTTATCTGCGGCAAAAAGCAGCATATCTCCGGGCTGTGCACCCATGGCGGACGATATGGCTTCCAGCTCCTCTGTCGTCATAAACTTCGCAAATGATGACTTGTAGGTGCCGTCAGCCTCCAGCGCAAGATACGCCAGCCCCTTGGCTCCGTATCCCTTTGCCCACTCTACCAGAGCATCTATCTTCTTTCTCGGCATAGCCGCCTGTCCGTCTACCTTGATGCCCTTTACACAGCCGCCCGACTGAGCCGCGCCCGAAAATACTCCGAAGCCGCAGTCCTTTACCAGCTGTGTGATATCCTTCAGCTCCATTCCGAATCTCAGATCAGGCTTGTCGCTTCCGAAGCGATCCATAGCCTCCTGCCATGTCATTCGCTGAATAGGTGTTGGCACATCTACTCCCAGCACCTCTTTGAAAAGCTTCTTCAGGAGTCCTTCATTTACTTCAATCACATCATCAACATCCGCAAATGAGAGCTCCATATCCACCTGTGTGAACTCGGGCTGACGGTCTGCACGAAGATCCTCATCCCTGTAGCATCTCGCCAGCTGGAAATAACGATCCATACCGGAGCACATCAGCAGCTGCTTGAAAAGCTGCGGCGACTGCGGAAGCGCATAGAACTTGCCCGGCTGCACACGGCTCGGAACAAGATAGTCTCTCGCGCCCTCAGGTGATGACTTTATCAGCGTAGGTGTCTCTATCTCCAGAAAGCCCTGATCGAACATATAATTTCTGATAACATTGGCTATGCGGCTTCTCATGATGATATTGTGCTGAAGATCAGGTCTTCTCAGATCAAGAAATCTGTATTTGAGTCTCAGATCCTCCTTTGTCTTGGAATCCGCCTCAATCTGAAACGGAGGAACCTCTGATTCGGAGAGGATGCGCAGCTCCCTCGCCCGTACCTCATATTCTCCTGTTGCAAGCTCCGTATTGGCGCCTCCTGCCCGCTTTTCCAGTATTCCCACTACAGCGATGCAATATTCCGCACGCAGTCTCTCCGCCTTCTCAAATGATTCGCTTCCGCACTCGGATTCCTCAAATATGATCTGCAATATGCCTGTTCTGTCGCGAAGATCAGTGAATATGATGCCGCCCTTGTTGCGGCTCTTCTGCACCCATCCCATCACGGTTACTTCACTGCCTGCGGGAACGCCTACCACCTCGGCGCATCTGTGCGTTCTTTTTAAACCCAGCATTGCCTCTGCCATAACTATTCCTCTTCTCCTTTATCGCTCATGCCGACTATAGGTATACTAAAAGACTCTCATCAGTTCTTTAATGCTTCATTATAAAATTCTTTAAATTCCGTATATCCCTGAGCTGCAAGCTGCTCCTTCTGGAACTTCTTGTTTTTGTTCATCTTGGCCACGAGGACGGTTTTTCCTTCGCTCCTGAGCTTTGCGGCTTCCTTCATGATCCCGGCCAGCTGAGCCGGATCCATGTTCTTTTCATAAAGCATGGCCAGCCTTGCTCCGTCCTCAGGAACCTTAAAGCCCGAATCCTGCAATATGGTAATGATGCGCTCAAAGCCTATTGAAAAGCCGCAGGCCGGTGTCTCCTGTCCCGTGAATCTTCCGATCATCTTATCATATCGTCCTCCGCCGCCTACAGAGCCGGAAAAGCCTTCCATGGATATCTCGAATATGGTTCCGGTATAGTATCCCATGCCGCGCACCAGCGTCGGATCATAGACCAGCGCAAAGTCTATATCCTTGCATGCCTCGACTATCGCCGTGATCTCTTTCAGATTCTGCGCAGCTTCAGGAACTATCTTCTCAAGCTCTATATCTCCGTTTATGCAGTTCATATAGGTATCCACCGATCCCTCGCTGCACCCGGCCTCTATGAGCTCATTGCGTACTCCGTCGGCGCCTATCTTGTCCATCTTATCAAGTATGATGAACACCGTATCTGTTATGTTCTCGGGAAATCCCGCATAATCAGCCATACCCTTGAGTATGCGGCGGTCATTGATCCGCACCTCAAAGTGTCTGTCCGGACAGATCCTTGAAACAGCCTTGGTGGTGGCAAGTATCAGCTCGATCTCGGCGGCATTGCCTGCTTCTCCGAGTATGTCTATATCACACTGTGTAAACTGGCGGTATCTTCCCTTCTGTGGACGGTCCGCCCTCCAGACGCTGCCTATCTGAAGCGCCTTGAACGGTGCCGGAAGCACGGCAGAGTTGTTTGAGTAATACCTTGCGAGGGGCAATGTCAGATCATATCTGAGGCCTCCGTCCACCAGATCGGCCTCGCCTGCGGCGTTTTCAAGATCGAGTTTTTCGCCTCTCTTGAGGATCTTGAATATCAGCTTCTCATTGTCTCCGCCCTGCTTGCTCAGGAGGTTTTCTATATGCTCTACGCACGGCGTCTCCATGCATGAAAAGCCGTAGCTTTTGTATGTCGATTTGATGATGGAGATCAGATAATCTCTCAGTGCCATCTCCTCCGGGAGTATATCCTTCATACCGTTGACCGGCTTTTTTATCAATGCCATCTGTGCTGCTCCTTCCTTATTGCGGTTTCTCTATCTCTCCGAGCCGACCCTGTACCGTTCTATGTACAGTCCGGGATCTCTGACTCTGGCGCTTCTTTCCACGCCCTTTCCTCTCTCAAGAGGTATCTTGGTGCTGGTTCCTGCCCCGCATCCCGCTATTGTCTGGCGTTCCTCCATGATCAGCACATTGTACAGGCATTCTCTGCCGGGCGCGCTGTATCCGATGTTTTCGAAATTTCCGGCCATATTCTTCTGGCGGTACATATAGTACGGCTCGAGCCCCATGTCGGCGCATGCGCTGTCGGCTATATGCAGCATGGCTGCGACCGTATCTGCATCCGTCGATCCGTAGGATTCCGACTCTCTGTTCAGCCTTGCCTTGTGCTTTATCGCAAGCGTATGAACCGTCACCGACTCAGGCGCAAGCTCCTTTATCCTGTCCATGGTGTCTGCCATCTCCTGCTCTCCCTCTCCGGGGAGTCCCGCGATGAGATCCATGTTGATATTGTCAAATCCGCATTCTCTGGAGAGATAGTATTTTTCTCGCACCATATCAACGCTGTGAAGCCGGCCTATAATCTTCAGCGTCCGATCCTGCATGGTTTGCGGATTGACCGATATCCGGCTGCAGCCCCTGCTTCTGAGTGCTGCAAGCTTGTCTCTTGTGATGCTGTCCGGTCTCCCGGCCTCTACCGTAAGCTCCTTAAGAGCCGACAGGTCATTACATTCGGCTACAGCATCAAGTATGCGGCTCAGCTGATCAGCCTCAAGCGATGTGGGGGTTCCGCCTCCCATGTAGACCGTTTCAAGCTTTTTATCACTGTATATGCGCGATGTCTGCCTTATATCCTGTATCAGCGCGTCGACATATTCGTCTGTCCTTTTCTGCCACATGCCTATCGGATATGATGTAAATGAGCAATACAGGCATGTTGTAGGACAGAACGGGATGCCTATATAAAGACTCCAGCCTCCCGTGCGGTCCGTATCAGCCAGAAGAGATCTTTCCCTGACCGCCACTCTGCGGCACAGATTCAGCTTCTCATCTCCGATATCGAACTTTTCCGCGAAGCTCTCTGATGCCGTCTGCTCATCCATGCCCGCATCAAGCATGTCCAGAAACAGTCTCGTCGGCCGTATCCCCGTGAGCGTTCCCCATGGCAGCCTCCGCCCGGTATATGCTTCCAGCATATGGTATACCGCAAGCTTCACGCCGCATTTTGTATCAAATCTGTCATCGCATATACGGGCTGACCCAGTGAATGTCGCTCCGCCTCTGTCGCCAAGCTCAAACACATAGCCTTCCGCATCATTCGAGAGACTCCCGCGCAGCGTCAGAGACGCCTCCTCGCAAGCATCATGCGTATATGCCTCGCCCGGAAAATATGCCATGAAAAGCTCCCGTACATCCTGTTCAAACGGTACTTCTCTCAACAGCAGCGCTATCATCAGCTTGATGTCCTTTCGATATCCCTGACGCTTTCGATCTGCCGGAGCTTTTCCGTTATGTTCTTCAGCTCATCACGGCCGTTTACATCGAAGGCAACCGAGATAGTCGCCATGTCATTCTTTCCGACATGGCTTGACATAGCGTTCATATCGATGCCCGACTCGTTGAATACTCTTGAGATGTCAACTATCAGACCCTTGCGGTTATAGGCATATATATTGATCTCGGCGCGGTATCTCTCCTCGGACTTTCCGGCGGATGACTGCCACTCTGCGGGAATCAGCCGGTTTCTCTCGTCCTCCGGCATATTGATGACATTGACGCAGTCGGTACGGTGGATAGATATGCCGCGCCCTCTTGTGACAAATCCAACTATCTCATCGCCCGGAACCGGATTGCAGCAATGCGAAAATCTGACTGCAAGATCATGTATACCCTTTACTACTATGCCTCCGGATGACTTTCCTGCCTTGGCCTGACCCGCCTTGTCCTTATCTGCGATCACCGACGAGAGAATATCGTCATCCGTAACCTGTCCTGCCCTGACTCTCTCCTGCTCCGCCACAAGACGGTTTACAATCGCATTTTCCTTTGTCCCGCCGTGGCCTATGCTGGCCAGAAGTGCATCCCAGTCCTTAAAGGAGTAGCGGTTGAGCACCTTCTCGGTGGCCTCCGGTGTCAGAAGATCCGCAAGCACCAGTCCCTTGCTCTTGCAGTATCTGTCTATAAGCTCCTTGCCCTTTGCTATATTGTCCTCACGAAGCTCATTTTTGAACCAGTTGTTTATCTTGTTCTTTGCCTGTGACGACTTGCATATCTTCAGCCAGTCTCTGCTCGGTCCGTGGCTGTTCATCGATGTGATGATCTCTATGCGGTCACCGTTCTGTATCTTATAATCTATCGGCACCATCTGGCCGTTGGCACGGGCGCCGACCATACGGTTTCCCACGGCAGTATGAACATTATATGCAAAATCCACAGGTGTAGAGCCTGCCGGAAATGCCTTCACCTCGCCCTGAGGCGTAAAGCAGTATACCGAGTCCGAAAAAAGATTCAGATCCGACTTTATGGCGGACAGAAATTCCTTATTGTCCGACAGATCCGACTGCCACTCCATGATATGCTTGAGCCAGTTCAGCTTGCCGTCATCATCATTCTGGATGGCCTTTACGGAACTGCCCGCCTGCTTGTATTTCCAGTGGGCAGCGATACCGTATTCGGCGATGCGGTGCATCTCATATGTTCTTATCTGCACCTCAAACGGCTGCCCGGATGTTCCTATGACCGTGGTATGGAGAGACTGATACATGTTCTCCTTGGGCATGGCGATATAATCCTTAAACCGTCCGGGTATAGGCTTGTAATGCTCATGTATGATTCCAAGAGCCGCATAGCAGTCCTTTATCGAGCCGACTATGATGCGTATGGCGAACAGATCATATATCTGGTCGATAGTTTTGTTCTGATTGACCATCTTCTTGTAGATGGAAAACAGATGCTTGACACGGCCGTTCACCTCGCAGGGGATATCCGACTCCTTCATGTGTCGGCTTACCTCCTCTACGATGCTGTTTATGAACTGCTCCCTGGCCATCTGGCGCTCTGTGACCTTCTGCTTCAGATCCCTGTAGATCTCAGGCTCAAGGTATTTTAAGGACAGATCATCCAGCTCCACCTTGATTCTGGAGATACCAAGCCTTTGAGCCAGCGGCGAATATATATCCAGCGTCTCTCTGGCCTTCTCCTTCTGCTTCTCCGGCGTCATATGCTGCAGGGTTCTCATGTTGTGGAGCCGATCCGCCAGCTTTATCAGGAGCACACGGATATCCTTGGACATGGCAAGAAACATCTTCCTCAGATTCTCGGCCTGTTCCTCGGTCTTATCCGGCTTGTCGCTTTTCAGATTGATATGAGTAAGCTTCGTCACACCGTCCACAAGCTCGGCCACACTGTCTCCGAATACCCTGCGGATCTGACTGTCCTCGAGTATGGTATCCTCCTCCGTATCATGGAGTATACCCGCTATGATGGTTTCCATATCAAGCTCGAGATCCGCAAGTATGATCGCAACACAAAGCGGGTGAATGATATAAGGTTCACCCGACTTTCTTCGCTGATCCATATGAGCGTTCTTCGCCGTCATGTATGCTCTGTGCAGAAGGCTCAGATCCTCATCCGGCTTGTAGCGCCGAATAGACGCAATCAGCTCATCATATAAAACATCCGGATCTGTAAACTCCGCCGGACGCTCGATATCTTTACATTCTTTCTCTACGACCATACCATACCATCCTATAACTTATGTATTATATGGGTTTTTACAGGAAAATGCAATCGAGCAGGAGTCTGTCTGCGGTTGGATTTTCCTACAGCAAAGCTCCCGGAATTTCTTCCGGGAGCTTGATCACTGGGCTAGAAGGATTCGAACCTTCACAATGACGGAGTCAGAGTCCGTTGCCTTACC
>CAVIJY010000036.1:0-19487 GCA_963643215.1 Lachnospiraceae bacterium
ATCCACATGGCAATTATCCGGTGTTTGAGGGCTATAACCACATGCAGTTCCAAATCCGCGACCCGGAAGGCTTTGCGACGATGCTACGCTCGGTCATGGAAGAAAATCACATGCGGAACTGCCGTTTTTGAAAGAGCTGGGCTGAACCATGGAAAGATACTTAATGGAAACGGCGGTTCTGTCATCATGGATGCCTATGTAAAAAGTGGTAAGAGCTTCAACGAACTGATGACATTTCTGACGCCATAAAGGCGTTTAGTGTAACCTTTTTGCAGTGTTTTCAGAAAATGAATTTTTGACATGAAACTTCGGGTTGACACAAATGTAAATATTTCTTATGCTGTTTTCATCTCGAGATAACGAGGTAACGAATATGGGAACAAATAAGACTTATGAGGATATTATAACCGAATATCAATCATGCAGTTCCGTGATGCAGGTTGCGAAGAAACTGAAAGTTTCGGAGGATCGCGTGCGGCGGACGCTCATAACGGAGGGGCTGTGGACGAGTCGTTCGGCGGAGCCGATAGTCAGGCGATACCGTGAGGGCAAGACCGTTTCTGAAATCGCGGAAGAACTTATGATATCCGAGAAGACGGTGCAGTCCTATATCCCGTATTCCAGAGGAATGTATGGCGGAGAGCGCAGCGGTACGGCGGAAAGGAGCCTTGAGTACCGCGGGCGCATGGGAAAGGCGGTTAAAGAGATGGTAAATAGAGACAAGGCGGGAGCAGAAACCGGGAATAATATAATTAAGATTCCACCCCATGTTTCTGAAATGGAGAAAAAAGCCGAGACACCGGCGGCAAAGTCGGGTTTGGATAAAATGCATGAAACAAAAGCTGACACGAGCAGTTCTAACGGGATAGATGTTTTAGATGGATCTGCGGACAGACAGGGAATGTTACGCCGTTATGTATACCGCTTGCGGTTTGACTTGGTATCAAGTTTCTTTTATGGCGCAGATGAAGACCTTGACATGTCGGATGAGGAGCGAGAGGAGTTTTTGCGTCTTGCAAAGGCAAAGAGAGGGATCTCGCGCACGGTGCTCCTTCCGGGGGAGATGACCCTGCACGCGATGCACTACATGATTCTCCGGCTTTTCGGATGGCAGAACGAGCACCTGCATCGTTTCGCCATCCCCAAGGATGTTTTTGATGGCCTGACCGGCGGGAAGATCGGAGGCTGGCTTGACTTGTGCGGTGTACTTCTTCGGTTTCCGACAGGAGACAATACAGATCTATACTGGGACGATGACTACGAGCCAAACCAGAGCGTGAAGTCATGGCTGCGCAGCAAATACAGGAAGAGTTATGCACAGAAAGCCGTATCAGAATCATTCATATCGTCCCTTGACGAGATAGATGATTTTAAGGAGCATTTCATGGCACCGAATGGGGCAAGAGCGAAGTTGTCGGGGGAAGACACGCTGGAAGACCTGTTCCATACCATCACTTTCGAGGAGGATTTCAATACCGTACTCGAGAGGCTCAGGGTATGCGACCTTTTCGCCGGTTCTGCCAGAATTGACGATGGGCTGATGAAAGAATGGAAGGATAGGATAGATAAGAACAGGGAAGAGGCGGCAGACGGCATTGATAAATTGCGTGCTGACAGGAGAAAAAAGGCCGAAATTGACGAGGCGGTCGATGAACTGAAGGGCTGGCGGAAGCTCCGCGGTAATATAGAAAGCGCATTGTTTTACGGAAAACGCAAGGAGGTTGAAAAGCAGTTGGGAAAGAAGGCGGAGACGGTCATACGTCAGGCGAATGAGGCAATCCCTGTATGGGAAGAAACGGTATTCGGTATATTAGACGAGCATAACCCGGACATGATACCCTTCCTTGACCATCTTTATTACCTTTATGATTTCGGCGATGACTGGTGCATAAAAATCACTTGTGAGAAACGCTATACGCGGAAGAACGAATGGGATTTTCCGGACGAACATGGCAGGATAAGGATAGGCACATTTAATGAAAAGGACGAACTTCGTACATTCAGGTATTTTGACGAGGACGGCATTGAGGTGACAGAGGACGAAAGAATCACACTCTCGGAAGTCGATGTGAGGAAAGCACCTTTATGCATTGCCTCTGACGGCGTTTTCCTGGTTGAAGATCCGGGCGGCATATATGGGTTTTATGAGATGCTGAAGACCCTGGCGGGAGACGACCCGGAGGAAAAGAAGAGCATGAGGGAATGGGCAAGAGGCCTCGGATGGACAGGGAGAATCAGCAAGCCGGAGAATATGCTATAGGGTTAAAGTGATGGCATATTCCTCTGCTGATTGTCAGATAATGGCGAAAGAACATCTATACAGGAGGGAAAGAATGAGCAAGGTTTTGATTATCAACGGAAGTCCTCGCGTGAACGGCAATACATCCATTGCCGTTCGTGAGATGGAAAATGTATTCAAAGAGAATGGCGTGGAAGTAACCGCTGTGCAGGTGGGAAACAAGGCAATTCGTGGATGTGTGGCCTGCAATCATTGTGCAGAGACGGGCAGGTGTGTCTTCGACGATGCAGTGAATGAGCTGGCACCGCTTTTTGAGGAAGCAGATGGTCTGGTAATCGCCAGTCCGGTATATTATGCGTCGGCGAATGCAACGCTGATTGCCTGCTTGGATCGTTTGTTCTACAGCACGCATTTCGACAAGACCATGAAGGTGGGAGCCAGCGTTGTCTGTGCCAGAAGGGGCGGCTGCTCGGCAACCTTTGATGAGTTGAATAAATATTTCACCATCAGCAGCATGCCGATTGCATCCAGCCAGTACTGGAATTCGATTCACGGCAGAGTGGCGGGTGAAGCGGAAATGGATGAAGAAGGCAAGCAGACCATGCGAGCGCTGGCCCGCAACATGACATTTCTGATCAGAAGCATTGAACTTGGAAAAAAGGAATTCGGCTTTCCGAAGCAGGAAGAGCGAGTGGCTACGCACTTTATAAGATAAATGTTGTCGAATTTAGCTTTACATTTGACCAGGCTGATAAAAGGCCGCAGAAATGCGGCTTTTTGAAGACTTCACAGTTAGCGACTTTTAACTAAAAAAGTAGTAAATTACACATTGCAGAGTGAAATAAGTGCAGGATGTGCATGGACACGAAAAAGGAGGCTGATCGAGATGAAAGCGACGGAATTTCAGAAAATTTGCTCATCGTTTAAGAAAAGGGTGCACGACCCGTCAGCACTCTATGATGGCCATGACGAATCGGACGACACAGAGGAAAACGCAAAGGGCGGTTTCTTGAAAGGAGTAGGACGATGAAAGCTGTTTTCTGGGGAATACTAATTCCTTTTCTCGGCACAGCATTGGGCTCGACCTGCGTATTCTTTATGAAAAAATCCCTTGGCGATCTTGTGCAGCGCTCACTCGCAGGTTTCGCCGCCGGAGTGATGGTGGCAGCATCTATCTGGAGCCTGCTGATCCCTGCCATTGAGCAGTCAGCAGCTATGGAAAAATTATCTTTTTTCCCGGCAGTTGCTGGTTTTTGGTTTGGCATTTTGTTTTTGCTTGCCTTGGATCATCTGATCCCTCACCTCCATGTGGGCAGCGATCAGGCAGAGGGACCGAAAAGCAGGCTGGGCCGCGCCACCATGATGGTGCTGGCAGTGACCTTACATAACATCCCGGAGGGCATGGCAGTTGGCGTTATGTATGCGGGATTCCTCGCGGGGGACGCGCAGATCACGGCAGCCAGCGCGCTGGCCTTGTCCCTCGGCATTGCCATTCAGAATTTTCCCGAGGGCGCAATCATCTCCATGCCCCTCCGGGCGGAGGGCAAGAGCAAGAGTAAGGCATTTCTCGGCGGCGTGCTTTCCGGCGTTGTCGAGCCTATTGGCGCGGTGCTGACAATTCTTGCGGCGCAGCTGGTGATCCCGGCGTTACCGTATTTTCTGAGCTTTGCAGCGGGCGCCATGCTCTATGTGGTGGTGGAGGAACTTATCCCCGAAATGTCGCATGGAAAGCACTCCAACATCGGCACGGTTTTCTTTGCCGCGGGCTTTAGCGTCATGATGACACTGGATGTGGCGCTGGGATAAGGAAACAATACATTATTGAGCATGACAGTATGCCGGAACTACCCTTCATCAGAAAGTGAGAGATACCTGTGAAACACAGAATTGAGAAAAACACCGTGCAGGAGACGCTGATTATTCCGCTGTATTCCCGAAAGCTGTGCTCGGAGCTATACCCGAACATCTATCGGGATGAAACGGCGGTGCGGTTGATTAACGAAATCGACTACGACTTCTCGCAGGTCGAGAAGAATTCTCGCAGCCTGATGCAGCGTTTCGGCTCGCTGGAGGTCGCCATGCGGCAGAATGACCTTGCTTTCGAGGTGCGGGATTATTTGAAAGGCCATCCCAACGCGGCGGTGGTCAATCTGGGCTGCGGGCTGGACAGCACCGGCAGAACCTGTGACAACGGCAGCTGTAAAATATACAATCTGGACTTTCCGGATGTCATTACCGTGCGCAACGAGCTTTTGCCCGTCGGGGTGCGGGAGGAAAACATCCCCTGCGATCTGAATGATACGGCGTGGTTTTCTCAAATCGATGCATCGGAGGGCGTGGTATTCTTCGCCTCTGGGGTGTTCTACTACTTTCTGACGGAGCAGGTCAAGGCGTTGGTACAGCGCATAGCAGACGCCTTTCCCGGTGGTGTATTGGTGTTTGATACAGCAAATCGAACGGCGGTAAAGATGATCGCAAAAACATGGCTTAAGAGTGCGAAGATCAAGGACGTGAGCGTGTATTTCGCAGTCTCCGACGCAAAGCGTGAGATCGGGGAGTGGGATAGCCGTTTGCAGGTTACCAGCCGGGGCTATATGTTGGGCTACACCGACCTTCGCGACCCGTCCGTCAGTGGTTTTTTCCGTTTTCTCGCCAAGATTGGCGACGGAATGCTGAAGATGCAGATTGTAAAGATCAGATTTGGAGGCAATCAATGAAAATTCCGGTATGGAAGTGAAGCTGCCCTGAGCGTATTGGTAGTTACACTGACATGAGAGAAGGTGAGATTTATGTTATTCCAAACTGTGGGAAATTTGAATTGCGTGGTGGGCTTTACGGCGTATTTGGTTTTTTTCATGCTTTCAGGTCTGCAAAGAGTTCATCAAGATCGTTATAACCCTTCACGGACGGGTCCTTTGCAATCTTTTCTGCTTCCAACATGGCGGCAATTGTTTCCTTGTTGGGCTGATTGAGAGAGATGTCAAACGGAATGCGGCCTTCGCGGAGCGATTGACGAACAAAAATGTTGAACGCTGTGGACAGGTTCATGCCGAGTTCTCCGAAGAGTGCGTCGGCCTGTGCCTTCAAATCCGAATCCATGCGGATGCTGATATTTGTAGTAGAGCTAGCCATAAAATCATCTCCTTTCTCGATGATGACTTTAATATATGCTTCTTGCACGAAAAAATCAATGATTCGCACGAATATCGCGTGCAAATTCGCCTGTTCTTAAATGTTCACGTATTCGGAAACCATAGTTCATGGACTGGTGATCGAGAAAAATCACAACATAATAGCTGAAAAGCAGTATCAAATTTTTTAGAACATCTGTAGAATTTCTATAGGTGTTCTTCCTAAAATCTATAGACGAAACAAAGTACTGAAGAAATGAGGAACAGAAGGATGAGAAAAATACTGGTCGTTGTGGATATGCAAAACGATTTTATTGACGCCGCGCTGGGCACAAAAGAGGCTGTAGCTATTGTCGGTGCCGTGAAAGAAAAGATCAGCTCCTATCCGGCGGAAGATGTGATCGCTACCATGGATACCCACGGCGAAAACTATATGGAAACACAGGAGGGCAAATATCTTCCCGTGCCGCATTGTATCAAGGGTTCTACTGGCTGGCAGATCCGATCGGATATTGCGGAGCTTCTGGCTGGCGCGAAGATCTACGAGAAACCGTCCTTCGGAAGCACTGCGCTGGCGGCGGATTTGAAGGCAATCGCTGATCAGGAAGAGATTGAACTGGAACTGATCGGTCTATGCACCGATATCTGCGTGGTTTCCAATGCATTGCTCCTGAAGGCGACGATGCCGGAAGTGAAGATCAGTGTGGATGCCAGGTGTTGTGCCGGCGTGACACCTGAGAAGCATCTTGCGGCTTTGGAGACTATGCGAGCCTGCCAGATCCAGGTCATAAACGGATAAGCGATGCGCTACGAGAATATTACAAAGGGCGTATTCATATCAACCTGAAGCCAAGGAGAACAAAACCATGCTTTACGACCTTGAAGATGTGGTGCTGAATGATGCATTATAAACATCTGAGTTTACAACTTATTTATACTTCTTTAAATCATTTTCCAGCTCTTCCTCCACATGAAGGATGGCTCTGACATTGTTTACAAATATACGGCCGGCGTCCGTCAGCTCCATGCCGTCATGCTTGCGTATGAAGAGATCGGCGCCGAGCTCCTCCTCTACCTTCTTCAGATGGCGGGAGAGTACCGGCTGGGACATATAAAGCTTTTCTGCGGCTCCCGAAAGGGAGCCTTCCTGCGCGATGACCAGTATATATTCAAGCGTCTTAGTATTCATATCAACCTCTCAATCGAAATAATCAACTCCCAAAAACTCGTTATATATCGTATCCAGCGGCTCACTGTCTATCTTCTCGATCTCATACAGTGTCTGCTGGCGGCTCATCAGATAGATCATATACCGCTCAGGCTCGCTGAAGGTATGCTGCTTGGCACTGACTATATAGACATATGAGTATACCGGATCCTTGAGCCTGAGATAACGTATCCCGTTGACAGGCTCGTAGTTCATGAAGCCGATGCCGTAGCCCTGCTGTATGAGAGATTTGTTCATCATGGAGCTGCTGACCTGCGCCGCCACGGTCGGATTGAAGCTTGCCCGGTCAAGCAGCGGCTGTATGATCTCACGATGATATGTGGTTTTATCAAAGAGAATAAATATCTCATCCTTTAGATCATTGAAATCTACTGTAGGAAGCTCATCAAACGCGAGATGATTGTGTGCTCTGGCGTGAAAGCTCGATACAGCGACCAGATACTCGGAGCGGTATATGGGAAATGCCTGCACTCCGGTAGGCGGATTCTCGTTCTGGTTGATCTGTGCAAAGTCTATCTCCCTGTCCTTGGCATAGTCTCTGAGCCTTGAAGGCTCGTCTGTGATGATCTCAAGCTTCAGATCAGGATAGGCATTGTTGAACTTGTCCATGCACTTGTTCATCAGCTCCGTGCCGAGAAAGGGCGTGACGCCGATCCTGATGACAGCCTTGGGAGCGGTATCCAGAAGACTGAAGGAATGCTGCGTACGGTTGAGGATGGCCATGATCTCCTGGGCTGCATCGTAATAGCGGCGCCCGGAGTCTGTCAGTATGAAACGCCTCTTCACCGTGGTGAACAGCTCATGGCCGGTTTCCTCACGCAGGACGGCAAGGTACTGGCTGAGCGCCTGTCTTGAGACGCCGACCTTTTCTGCGGCGGCTGTCAGACTTCCGCACTCTGCAATGGCTATAAAATATGGCAGCTGATCCAGATTCATATGTACCTCGTAAAACAGATGATATATCAGAAAAGCATCAAACACATCTATACCATCTAAATCAGGTTTGACAAGTTTAGAACATGGCAATTATAGCCAACATTTCGCTGCGATTCAATCATTTTCAAAGAATTACGCAATGTATACATAAAGAATGACATGTTTTTGTCAAACTTTAAATATTATAAAAATAGCTATTAAAATAGCTAGATAAATAGCTAGAAATGTGCTACAATCAACGCGTGGTCAAGTAATAAACATGCAGGAGGAGGCGGCAGGATGGACATAGACAGTTCGTCGATCATCTCGGTGACTCAGGCCAATCAAAACTTCTCAAGGATAGTGAAGCTGGTGGAGGAGAACGGATCAGCGCTGATATTTAAACGAAACAAGCCCAAATATCTGATGCTGGATGTGAACAATACGGATGCGTTGAAAAAGGCGTACAGGCAGCTTACGGGGAAGAAAAAATGAACAGATGGTACAGATATCTTTCAGGAATGATAGTATATGCGGCGGCGCTGGCAGTATGCGCACTGCTGTCAGTAAGGCTTGCGGCAAATGCCCAGGCTGCGGGAGCCGGGCAGGAGGCACAGACACTGAAGAACACCTATTATGATGAATGGTATGAGGTGAGCGGGGATGTGCTGACTCTCAGACTGGAAAATCATATCCCGGGATATTCTTGGAAGCTGGGTTCCTCGAATGATGAGCTTTTGAAGGTCACTGACTATTACTATGACAGATACAATGACAGGATCATCAAGATGGAGGCAGTCCCGGATCGAACCGGCGAGGTTGTCCTCACGGCAGTATGCATGAGAGACACGCTCTCCAGACCTATAGGACGCAAGCAGCTGCGTGTTCATGTATATGACGACGGGCGGCTGTCTGCCGACGAGATCAGCTCGGATTAAGAAGACCGGATTGAGAGAGTGCGAAGCACGAAACAATCCGAGTAACCGGAGGTTCGGGTGTTTTGACGCCCGAACCAAGATTTCCCGATAAAAGCGCGGTTGACGGCCGCGTTTTTAATTGGCAGTTTAAATGATGCGGAAAATTAGTTGTTTGAATTCATGTACACAGCGCGCCTATAATCAATATCAGTGAATGCAGAGCTATGACGCTCTGATGTGAAAGGAGCTGTACATGAAGATCACGGAGCTGACAACATACATCGTAAATGTCGGAGGCTATCGAAACTGGACATATGTCAGAATCGACACGGATGAAGGCATACACGGGATCGGCGAGGCATTCTGCATAGGGCCGGACAAGGCGACGGTGGAGTGCATACGCTATTTCGGAGAGTGGCTCAAGGGCATGGATCCGATGGATACGGAGATGATACAGGAGAAGATCCTTCGCTGGTCCAGGTTTCCGTCAGGCACCCTCATATGGTCGGCAGCAAGCGCTATAGACATCGCCTGCTGGGACATCAAGGGCAAAGCGCTGAATATGCCGGTTTATAAGCTTCTGGGCGGCGCAGTGCGGGACAAGGTCTGGGTTTACTGTCATGCCATGGGCAAGACTGTGGAGGAGGCCGGAGATGTACTGGAGGCCAAGATAGAAAAGTACGGATACAACGCCTTTAAGGGAGGCCCGGGTATGCTCGGCAGCCGCCCGTATGCCGGGGATATCCGCAATATGAGCCGGTTTTTCCATTATTTCAGAGACAGATTCGGCGAGGATCTTGAGATAGGAACCGATATGCAGTCAAAGGTATGGGAGCCGTATCATGCGCTTGAGATCGCGGAGGCTGTAAAGGATGCGCGTCCGTTCTTTCTCGAGGAGCCGATACTTCCGGAGCATTTTGAGGATATGAGAAGACTCCGTGACAGGGCGGGGGTTCCGATCGCGACGGGTGAGCAGATCTACCGTATGCATGACTGGTACGAGTTCATCAAGCTGGAGGCGGCGGATATACTGCAGCCGGATCCGCTGCTGTGCGGAGGCTTTACGGGGATGATGAGGATCTCGGCCATGAGCATGGCAACCAATATGCGTATATCCCCGCACAATCCGCTTTCAGCCGTGCAGAATGCATGCAATGTTCATCTGGGGATGGCGATGCCGAACTTCCTGATTCTGGAGCATGAGCCCAGAGACAAGGGAGCGGTCGCGGATATGGTGACGGATGTATTCGAGACAAAGGACGGATATACCAGACCCAATGACAAGCCGGGTCTGGGCATAGATTTTGATTATGACTATCTGAAGTCCATGGATCCTTATGTGGAGTGGTCCAGAGCCCACAGGGGAGGCAGAAGCGGCACATATGATCACGACGGTTCTGTTCATATCATGTAGCGGGGTCGCATAAAAGCACCATGCCTGCGCTTTCACAGGCGCCATATAGTATAAAAGTCACGGATTGCTTCGCGCTGACGCGCTCCCGCAATCCTGCCTGTATTCGCATTCAGGGCTATCGCCCTACATCGCTCATACAGGTCAGCCCGTCCAATGGCTGTGAAGATTGACAAGCGAGCTTGCCTATCTTCACAGCTGCAGTCCGGGACTTTTAGAATAAACTATAGGACATATATTAAATAACCAAAAGTCTATTGATAAATAAGTGTTAAGGGCATATGCTTGCTTCATCGGCAAATGTGACAAATTGAATGGAATATAAGAAATTATAACTGAGCAAATGTCACATAAGTGTCAAATCTACTATGGAGGGAATGTATGAAAAAGGCTTTATCAATGTTACTTGCTTCGGCAATGGTTCTTTCGCTGACAGCATGCGGCGGCTCCAAGGGCTCGGGCAGCTCGACGGCAGAGACTACGGCCGTGCAGATCAATCAGGCGGTCAATTCCAACAACAGTGCTGCCAACAGTGTGAACGGCACCGCGGCGGCAGCGGAGACGACTCTCTCGGCAGAGGAGAGAGCTGAGATAGCGAAAGACAAGAAGAAGGAGCTTGTAGTAGGATCTCCTACAGAGCCGGACGCATTTGTCCCGTTCAACTCCGTATACGGAGTCAACTCCAATGATGACAACATCATGACCCAGAACATATATGAGAACTGTTATACGCTGATGCCGGACGGAAGCATAGAACCGAGGACGGCCAAGAGCATCACGATCTCTGAGGACGGTCTGGACTATATCATAGATTTTCGCGATGACATAAAGTTCTGCACCGGCGAGCCGCTTCTGATGGAGGATATACTCTGGTCACTGGACAAGGGAACCCACGCTCAGGAGTCCGAGGCCAATCCGGATCCGACAAAGGAGAGAAGGCTCAGCAGCTATTTCCTGAATCTCGAGTCCATCGAGCAGACGGGAGACTGGCAGGTCACCATGCATTTCTCACAGGTGAACAATCAGGCTCTCAAGGCGGGACTCGCGTCAAGAGCGATATGCTTCATGGACAAGTCGCTGTATGAGGAGATAGGACTCGATGAGTACTATGCTCATCCTGTCGGAACCGGGCCCTATATGTTGACGGACTACTTCAAGACCAGCTATCAGACATATGAGGTCAATCCCTACTACTACGGAGACAAGCCTGTATATGAGAAGATAACTCTGAAGTTCCTGACGGATGCCAACACCCAGATGCTGGCACTTGAGAACGGAGAGATAGATGTACTGACCAATGCGTCTCTTGACGGACTTCTCAAGCTGGATCCGAACGGCTCCATCAAGTTTGAGGCCGCATCATCCAATTCGGTTCTGAATCTTCAGTTCAACCTTCAGTCGGATCTGATGAAGAACGAGAACTTCAGAAAGGCCGTCGCTGCATCGGTCAACCGTGATGACTATATCATGGCTATCTATAACGGATATTCACAGCCTGCGGATATGGTTGCTTGCAAGTACTATACAGGATATCCGGACGAGGGCACATATACGAAGCCTATCGAGTACAGCATCGATGCCGCAAAGCAGTATCTGAAGGATGCCGGATACAATGGTGAGGAATTCATCATCAGATGCCAGCAGGGCACCAAGGCTGAGCAGGCGGCTGTCATACTTCAGGGCGCGCTGATCACGGCGGGGGTTCAGTGTACCGTCAAGGTTCTGGACGGGGCTACCAACAACGCACTCGGAAAGACGCTTGAGGGATGGCATGCATTCATGGTGGTTCAGACCTCGACAGCTATGGACTGCATCTCCTCGCGCTCACAGCTGGACAATAACTATCTCAAGGAGATGGGTCAGGCAGCTACCATGATCGATGATCCCGAGTGGAACGGTCTGTGGGCACAGGCCGATATCACACCGGATGGTCCGGAGAGAAGAGAGCTGTTCGCAAAGATTGTCACAATCATGAATGAGAAAGCATATGATATTCCGATCTGCGAGGATCTCAACTCATCAGGATATCATGACTATGTGGCAGGCGTTGTATCAAGACCCGCCCGCGGTGACTACAGATTCGCAGAGTGGTATTGAGAATACGGTGAGCAGTGGCAGTTAACAGGGCACCGCACTATGGATGCAAACATCATCCGATAGTGCGGTGCCCTGCATTATATGCTAATCAGTTATAAAGTCCGGCAGCTTCTGCCGGATATATTCAATCAGCTGGGAGAGAAGCGCATTCTGGTACGGCTCGTCACGATACATGAATGCTGTTGTAAAGAATATGCCCGGCCTGAACGGTATGCGTACACAGCCCTTGTAGAGCCCGTGCGCGTCGTTTAAGGCCTTTTCGGCATCATTGGCCGCTATACGGATCATAGCTCCCGAGGCAAGTATGGCATTGGCACCGGGATTGGTCGTATCGAGGAATGCAAGCCTGTTGGACTCGATCCCGTGCTGAATCAGGTATGTGGTGCAGATATCATTTCTGTTGAAGAACAAAAAGGTGTAGTCCCTTAAATCACTGATAGTCACGAAGTCACGGTCTGCCAGCGGATGATTCTCTCCGACATAAAGGGAATACTCTCTCTTGAAGGAGCAGAGCCTTTTCAGATCGGCATTTTCGGGACGCTCGATGCACATGCCTATATCGTAGACCCGGTCCCTTATCTCCTGATCACAGGTGCGGTATGAGACATAGTGGATGTCTATAGCCGCATCCGGATGAGCCAGACGAAAATCCTTGACTACATCAACAGCCGCATGTATCCACGGAGAGTTGCCGAAGAAGAGTGCTACGGACAGGCGGCCTGACCGGTATCTTTCGTACTCGGATGGCGCGTCCTGTATGCGATCCCAGTAATCAAGCATGGGAAGAGAGAGCTTGTCATATACGAAGCTCCCGAACGGGGTAAGCGTCATACGGTTGTTTTCGCGGACGAAGAGCTCGCGGCCGTATTCCTCCTCAAGCTTGGCTATGGATTTGTAAACGCCCTGATATGTGCGGTAGAGCTCAGAGGCTGCTCTGGTGATGCTCCTGCATTCAACTACCTTTTTAAAATATATCCAATCCTGTATGAGCATGGTGTATCTCCCCAGATGAAGGACTTTCGGAATATAAGGACTTTCGGCATATATGAGCCTTGCTTGTACGGTGCAATGCGCTTTGTTATAATAACAAAACTATGGCTTGAGTGTCAAAATGTCCGGAACTGCGTCTACTAGGATTGTTTCGTGCTTCGTGCTCCCACAATCCGGCAGATAAAGGCAGTCGGCGGCACGAGGCAAATGGCAGATGAAGGAGGCAGTCATGAATATAGTATGTCTTGATATGGAGGGAGTTC
Organism: Lachnospiraceae bacterium; assembly: GCA_963643215.1. Lineage (GTDB taxonomy): Bacteria > Bacillota > Clostridia > Lachnospirales > Lachnospiraceae > Darwinimomas. Next base: position 13,192 of record CAVIJY010000036.1, read on the forward strand.
TGACACCGGAGATATGGATCGCATTTGCCGAGGCAAGCGGGATCCCTGAGCTGAGGAGAACCACACGGGATGAGCCGGACTATGACAGGCTGATGAAGTACCGCATCAGTATCCTGAAGGAGCACGGACTGGGGCTGAAAGAGATACAAAAGGTCATCGCCTCGATAGATCCGCTTGAGGGAGCAAGAGAATTTCTGGATGCACTGCGTGAGGATGTGCAGCTTGTGATATTGAGTGATACATTTGAGGAATTTGCCAGACCGCTGATAAAAAAGCTGGGAATGCCTTCGATCTTCTGCAATTCTCTGGTGACAGGAGAGGACGGTGAGGTGCTGGATTATCGCATGAGATGCGCCAATACGAAGCTTTCTACAGTCAGGGCGTTGCAGTCCGTAGGCTTTGATACCATCGCAGCGGGCGACAGCTTCAATGATCTCGGCATGATACAGGCAAGCAAAGCGGGCTTTCTGTTCAGGAGCACCGAGGCTATAAAGGCGGCATATCCGGACATCCCGGCATATGATGAGTACGACGATCTGCTCAGGGCAATAAGGGAGGCGCTGTGATGCAGAGCAGAAAGCTGTTTTATGAGGATGTGTATCTGAAAGAATTCACAGCGAAGGTGATCAGCTGCGAGGAATATAAGGGCAGATGGAATATCGTGCTGGATCAGACGGCATTCTATCCGGAGGGCGGGGGACAGCCTGCCGATCAGGGAATGCTGATACTGATGAGCGGTGAAGCCGCAAATGCCGCCCAAAGGGGAACGCAGCCTCTGTCCCGTGCACTGTGCGCCTCGTGCTACTCCAAGGTAGAGGATGTACATGAAAGAGAAGGGCTGATAGTGCATACCTGCGATCGGCCGCTGGAGGCGGGACAGGCTGTATACGGCGTGCTCGACTGGGACAGGCGCTTTGACCATATGCAGCAGCATTCCGGGGAGCATGTGGTAAGCGGGCTCATCTGCTTGCATTTTCATGCGAATAATGTCGGCTTCCACATGGGATCGGACATGGTGACCATAGACTTTGATGCGGTGCTGACATGGGAGGATGCGCTGCGGATCGAGGCCGAGGCCAATGCATATATCATGGCCGATCATCCTCTTGAGATTCTGTGGCCGGGTGCCGATGAGCTTGAAAACATGGAATACAGAAGCAAGAAGGCGCTGAGCGGCGATGTGCGCATAGTGAAGTTTGACGGAGCCGATATCTGCGCGTGCTGCGGAACCCATGTCGCTTCATCGGCGCAGATAGGACTGGTAAAGCTCATCTCATGCCAGAAGCACAAGAGCGGAACGCGGATAGAGATGCTGGCAGGGAGAAGAGCGTTTGAATATCTGTCACATATCTGGAGCGAAAATGCAGGCATCAGCAGAATGCTTTCGGCAAAGCCTCTTGAGACAGCATCTGCCGTAGAACGGCTGAAGGATGAGCAGATGCGTCTTCAGGAGAGGATCAGCGGGCTTTTGTCGAGAGAATTTGACAGACTTGCAGGACAGTACCGGGACTGCGGGGATACTCTGATAGTATATGATGAGCTGTCACCGGATGATACCAGAAGACTCTGCGACCGCGTTGCGGGAGCATGCGGCGGGCTGTGCGCTGTATTTGCCGGAGGAGAGGGGCACTATAACTATGCGATCATAAGCGCAGCCAGGCCTGAGGATGATGCGTGCACGTCAAAGGCAAATGATGACAGAGTCAAGACTCTCGTGGCGCGTCTCAACAGGGATTTAAACGGACGCGGCGGCGGGCGCGGCGGCTGGGCGCAGGGGAGCGTAGATGCAGACATGTCCGCCATAAGAGCATTCTTTGACGGCTATGAAGAGTAGCTAAAGTATGACAAAGAATCATCCGGAAAAACTGCAATTCGCACAGTAGGCTTTTTGTTGCTTTTAAGCGGGCTATCTGTTAGAATTCATTTTCGATATAAATTTATCGGAGGTGTGAAGTGAAGCTGCTGGCGATTGAAGCTACTATTATCAAGATGACAGCAGGTATATCATTTCCGGCTTCTGTCAGTGTTTATCAAAGGAGATAATCGTTGAAAGACGACTATCTCTTTTTTTACGCTGCGATAACGAGGATAAGAGGAAGGTCTGAAGAGTGTGCCTTCCGGGGTTTGCAAGAGGAAAGGGGAATGTTATGGGTAACGACGGAGCAATTTATGACGCAAAGCAGCTGGGGACACCGAAGATGCTGATTCTCGGACTGCAGCACATGTTCGCCATGTTCGGAGCAACGGTGCTGGTTCCGATCATCACAGGGCTGAGCATCTCGTCCACGCTGCTTTTTGCGGGACTGGCGACACTTTTCTGCCACTTTGTGACAAAGTTCAAGGTTCCTGTATTTCTGGGATCTTCATTCGCGTTTCTGGGCGGATATGCAGCGGTTGTGGCTACAGGCGCCGAGATAGGACTCAGCCAGGCACAGGCACTGCCGTACGCCTGCATAGGAGTTGCCTGCGCAGGTCTTCTGTATCTGGTTCTTGCGGCGATCTGCAAGGCCTACGGCTCCAGGAATGTCATCAGATTCTTCCCGCCGGTGGTTACGGGACCTATCATCATCGCAATAGGCCTGAATCTGGCTCCGTCCGCCATCAATAACTGCCAGACAAACTGGCTGATAGCGCTTGTCGCGATAGTTGTGGTCATCATCTGCAACATCTGGGGAAAGGGCATGGTCAAGATCATCCCGATACTTCTGGGTGTCATCGCTTCATATGTGGCGGCTGCAGTCATGGGCGAGGTGGACTTCACGGCAGTAAAAGAGGCTGCATGGATCGGACTGCCCGTGAAGTATGAGGATACCGTATTTTCACTGATAGGAAATGCGGATTCCGGTATGGTTATCTCATCGATCATCACCATAGTCCCGATAGCATTTGCGACGATGATGGAGCATGTGGGGGATATCTCGGCCATCAGCTCAACTGTTGAAAAGAACTTCATAGAGGATCCGGGACTGCACAGAACTCTGATCGGTGATGGTATCGGAACATCCATCGCGGCGCTGTTCGGAGCTCCCGCCAACACGACATACGGCGAGAATACAGGCGTTCTTGCACTGACAAAGGTTTATGACCCATTCGTCATCAGACTGGCTGCCATCTATGCGATAGTGCTTTCATTCTGCCCGAAGTTTTCCGCGATCATACAGGTGATGCCGTCGGCAACCATCGGCGGTGTGTCGATCATCCTTTACGGTATGATCTCCGCTATCGGCGTCAGAAATGTGGTAGAGAACAGAACAGACTTCCAGGAGTCGAGAAATATCATCATTGCCGCGCTGATCCTCGGACTTGCGGTAGGTATCAACTATTCAACAGCAGGCTCGATATCATTTACGGCAGGAGATCTGACCATCAGCCTCTCCGGACTTGCCATCTCATCCATAGTAGGTATCCTGCTCAATGCCGTACTCCCGAATAAGGACACAAACTTCGTGGAGGAGCCCAACAAGAACAATGCCTCTTCACTGGGGAAGTATTGAGACAGTGAGCCTAGGTATCATAGATTAGTTCGCAGATATAAAATAAATGTAACTGTTCAGAGCCAACCTCCAAAATGCTTCGCATTTCGTCGGTGTGGCGTATCCGCCAAATAAAATTTCAAAATCAGCCTTAGAAATGCTAGCATTTCTCGTCTGATTTATGAAATTTTGCTTGGCTCTGAACAGTTACAAATAAATATAAGCGGGGCAGCCACAAGGCACCCCGCTTTTTCCAAGTAAAAAGGTGCGGTCCCGCTTACAGGAGCACACCCCTATTGCGGTTACGCGTTTATGCGGCCTTTGCGGCATTCGTGTCTAATTCATGGCTAAAGCGTTTATGATGGCAGTGGATTTATCCATGTTGAAGCTGTGCCTGTAGACACTTCTAAATGTATATCCCCCTGAGACCATCCAAACCGCTTTAGTATCTCCGCTTCACTCACACCGTTTCTTGTTTTGTCGAGGCCGTGTCACAGGTCTTGTTGCTTAATCATTCTCTGCACTTCCTTGTCAAAATCCGATTTGATGCGCTGCGTCTTATTGAAGATACTGTATTCAGCATATGCTTTCTCTTTTGCCTGTTCAGAGGATATCCTGCCGTTGTCCGGCAATATGTCATACCGCCTGAAAGAGAGAAATTCATTGATGCTTGCAGCAAATTCCGCCATTGTAAAAGTGTTTTCCCGCTCTATCAGGTCTTCTATATAGTCAAAGAAACCGGATACCGTTCTTTCAAGCCGCATTATCTGTTTCTCGTCGAGATAATTTTTCGCAATATCAACATCGGATTTTAGCACACGGCCATCCGGAGCGTTCTTCCATGTGGTCAGTCCCATGTGATCACGGCTGTGATCGGCGTGGTGGTAGATGATTTCAGCGGCGGTCTGACCGGTGATGGCATAGTGAAACCTGTTTTGCATCAGCGTGAAGAATGCCCGCGTAGTGGGAGAGTCCTTGTCATAGTCGATGCTACACTCTGCGAATATGTCCGTGATCTGCTGCCAGATGCGTCGTTCGCTTGCGCGGATGGAGCGTACTCGTTCAAGCAGCTCTCGGAAATAGTCCTGTCCGAAAGCAGTTTTCCCTTGCTTTAGCCGCTCATCGTCCAGCACGAATCCCTTTTGCATGTACTCTTTCAGTATGCCGGTTGCCCATATGCGGAAATGAGTAGCACGGCGAGAGTTGACACGGTAGCCGACAGAGATGATGGCATCGAGGTTGTAAAAGTTGGTTGCCCTGCTCTGCGTTTTGCCATCAATAGCGCCATGCCGAGTGGTTATTTCCATTTTGGAAACAACCACATGCTCTTCAAGTTCACCATCTTCAAATATATTCTTTAGGTGTTTAGATATCGCCGGAGGCTCCACTCCGAACAGCTGCGCCATAGCCTTTTGAGTAAGCCAGATTGTCTCGTCCTTAATGACAGCATTTACAGATACATCTTCGTCCGCTGTCTTGTATAGCAAAAACTGAAACTGCTCCATGAAATAACCTCCCGTTGAGTTTCTATTTTTGTTTCATTGCAACTGCGCAACTGTTTCGATACAAAATCTGCGCCGTCTCACCTCACATCGCTCTGAAAAGCAATCGCCCTTCCCAGCACGCGGACTTCTTCCAGCTGCTCTCCTATGAATATCATCGGGGCATATACGGGATTCTCGGCCTGTAGACAAATCTGTTGCGCCTTAGGGTAATAATAGAAGCGCTTTAATGTGGCCTCATCTCCGATAGCCACGGCTGCTATCTGGCCGTTCTCAACCTGAGGCGTAGACTGAATGAACACGAGATCACCGTCATGAATCCTGGCGTTGATCATACTGTCGCCGCTGGCCTTTAAAATGAAGTCGGCACGCACATTTGCTCCGACCTCTACATATATATCCATCTCCTCATTCATGAATATCGGTTCATCACAGGCGATGCTTCCCAGCACCGGAAGTCTTTTGACAGCGACGGGGGAAATGCCGTCGTACGGAGGTATCTCCGGGAGGGCACATTTGGAGTAGACCGGGGCAGGGGGAGTATCATCTGCCCAACCCATGATGTATGAGGGAGTGGTCTTGAGTGCATCGGCGATAGCCTTTATCTTTGACTGCCTTAAATTCTGTACCCCCAGTTCTATCTTATTTATAGATGATTTGGACTTGTATCCGAGTGCCTTTGCCAAGTCCATCTGCGTCATATTCAATTCCTCACGCCTATTCTTTATTCTCTGTCCTATGTCGCTCAGCATATCGGTCACCTCCGTGTATTGGTAACAGAATTATAAGTGAAGAAAGATATAACATCAACTTTTTTGACATTTTCAAAATAAATAGTTGACATTATATCTACTGAAAAGTATTCTAACGATGGTAGACAAAACATCTACCGACAAGCACTTGTACAAATAGTCGACGAGATTTTTTTTAATCAACAAGTAGATAAAACACCTACACAGACATAACCCCCACAGGAGGAGATTTACATGCCACCAAAAAATTTGGATGAGCTGGACTTCGGATATACAAACGATCCCAACGGCATTCTTTTGCGGCCTGATAGACCCGGCAGCCAAAACGCTGTGGGTATTCGATGAGATGTATAAAAAGGCCATGAGCAACGAAATATCAGATGATCAGGCGTATCAGGATGCGCTGACATATATCTTCGATAAGTCGTTCATGCGCAAGATGAAGAATGTGGCAACGGACGCGCTCAACTGCGGTATGGCGTGGCTGTATCCGTACTATGACGAGAGCGGGGAGTTCAGCTTCAAGCGCTTCAGACCGTACGAGATAATCCCCGAGTGGAAGGATGTAG
>CAVIJY010000037.1:0-19391 GCA_963643215.1 Lachnospiraceae bacterium
TTTGTAGAACTGATGCTTGAAATTATTCGAGACAGTTTGATGGAAGTGACAGTTGCTGGTCGCGCCACCGACCAGGATAGCGACCAAGTCAGCGACCAAGATAAGTCACCGGTAGAACGGCTTCTCTCTGTTCTCGGTAGCGATATTCTCTCGGCAGCGGAACTAATGCAGCGGCTTGGGCTCTCACACAAGCCCACTTTCCGCAAGAACTATCTAAATCCGGCCATAGAGCAGGGCCTGATCGAGCGCACGATTCCGGATAAACCGAGCAGCCGGAATCAAAGATACAGAAAATGCAATCATTGAGTCACTAAGTGCCGCGCCGGATACCGGCGCGGCACTTGGCATTTCATACTGAAAAGCATTTCATACCGAAAAGCGCTTCAGCATGATTCCCCTTTAATACCACTCTGAGAAGAATACCAGATACTCAATAGGGCGTCCCACTATGCCCTTCACTCTGTCATGATACGCTACGACATTGAATGTGTTGATAAGAGGAATGCATCTTACCTCTTCGTTGATTATATTCTGCATATCTGCAAATACCTTGGCTCTCTTCTCATGATCAAAGATCGAGTCGGTTGTATCGAGCAGATCCTCCCACTTTTCATCATAGTGCAGGAACTGGTATGTCTCTGCAGACTGTGTCTTCTCCTTGTATCTGGCTGACAGGAAGTTTCTCTGCCAGGAAAAATCCATCGCCGAGGAGTTTGCTCTGTGCATCCACATGTTCCAGCCCTCCGGCAGTTTTACAGTCGCTGTCACGGAAGCACTGTCCAGAGACTTCACCTCACAGTTTACTCCAACCTTCAGCAGCTCTCCCTGCAGCACCTGCGCTGCCTGCTCCATGATGCTTCCGGATGTGCATACTATGACAAATTCCTCTCCGTTGTAGTTCGCCGCCTTCAGATATTCCTTGGCCTTTTCCAGATCATATTCCGGAAGCTTGACCGTAATATCCTCATCCTTGGGAGCGTCCGTAAAGAAGTCGCAGCCGTGATAGTATGACGGTGTTGCGTATCCGTCATAGAGCACGAGGCTGATAGCATCTCTGTCAACGCAGCTTGCCAGCGCTCTTCTGAAATCGATATTGGAGCATACTCCGTTGTTCTCATTGAGATATGCCACCATGGGGCCCGCTGACTGCGCGATATCGAATTCTATATCGGAGCTGTCCGGCAGCATCAGCAGAGGTGAAAGCTTGGCATTGAGCAGCACATCGATCTCGTTGTTCTCCAATGCCAGCATCTGTGTATTCTGATCCTTAAGAAATCTGAGCGTGATCTTCTCGTAAAAGGCATCATTGTTCGCTATGTTCCAATAATTCGGATTCTTCTCGTATACCTGACGGTCCTGAGTCTTGACCTCTGTCAGTATGTACGGACCCGTGCCTACCGGAGCCGCCGTATAGCCTTCCAGACCAACCTCATCATAGTATCCCTTATTCAGTATCAGTCCGCAGCGCCCCGCAATCGCCGAAAGCATGAGCGGTATATACGGCGCCGACAGCACTATCTTGACGGTACGATCATCTATCTTCTCTGTATGATCGTAGTTCGCCCACATGGATTTTGTTGATTTGTGCACGGCGAACTGATCGTATGACCAGATGACATCCTCCATTTCCAGCGGATCTCCATTGGAAAATGTGATGCCGTCCTTAAAATGAATCGTCCACTCGGTGCGGTCGTCATTGACCTCATAGCTGTCCGCCAGCAGCGGCTCTACCGTACCTCCAGGCATCACCTTGTATGCGCCCTCATATATATTGCAGCTCATCTCATTTTCAGTGTTTGAATAACCAAGATCGGGATTGAACGGCACCTGACAGTCGGGCTCGATATCCGTTCCCACAATAAGCACTCTGCTCTTGGTTTCATCTATCACTCTCTCAGCCGCTGTCACGGACTCTGCCGTGCCTTCGTGATCATTGGTCTTCTTCGCTCCGCTTGCATCTGCTATATTCAGCGCCTTGGTCGTCTCAGTTGTCGCCGAATCCTTCGTCTGGCTTTTTGAGGAACCTGAGCATGCAGTAAGCGACAGCATCATCGATGCCGCAAGCAAAAGAGCCACACCTCTTTTCATAACAAAATCCTCCTTGTGTCATTGGAAATCAATTGTATGAATCCTTGTACAGGGAGTATTTTAACAAATTGTTAATTACATTAGATTAAGATTAAATATATGTTTATTAAGGCTTTTTCAAAGTCAAAAGAATGTAATACCAGCAAAATGTGCCGCATTTGCCGACTGCTTTAATATTGATTTATGTCTGTAAGTTGTACACATTTTAAATCATTGTTGCTGTCTGTGCGTTTTGAAATGGCTTCATTTCGTCCTTGATTCATAACGGATGCTCAAAAGTTGTAGAACTCTCCGCAATCTGTATTCGACTGTCTGAATATATCACCGCATACCGGTTCATGATTAAGATGTTTTAACTTTGAAATAAGTATAATTAATCTTTTCTCTTGTAATCCTCGTTTCCCTATGTTACATGTAAGTTTGGAAGTAAACTTCCAAACTTGATTGGCGATTCAAATACGAGCATGTGCAAGCACTGCTCGTGCTTGAATCTGGAGGACAAAGTATGGAAAAAGCTGTGAGCTTTCTTCACAGCTTCAGTCATCGTGCGATACACGATCGATATCCGGGGAGGGTTTCATGAATCTGAAGGAACTTGAATACATCATCAAGATCGCGGAGTGCGGCAACCTTGCATCCGCGGCTGAGGCATTATATGTCACACCGTCAGCACTCTCGCAGCATCTTGGCAAGATAGAGAGTGATCTCGGCACGCCGCTTTTCTACAGAACACGCGGGAACTGGAAGCCTACCGAAGCCGGCACGGAATATATCGACGCATGCCGCCGGATTCTTGATATAAAGTCCGAGTCATACCGCAGGATCCGCGATATCAGCGATATCCGCAAGGGAAGCCTGCGCATAGGCATGCCCCCCGAGCGCGCCTCTTTTCTCATCAGAGGCGTCTATCCGCAGTTTCATCAGGAATATCCCGAGCTGGCGCTGAGCTTCAATGAAACCAGCGTGAAGAACCAGCAGAAGCTCATCGACGCCGGAGATCTCGACCTTGGCTTTGTCACGCTCACCGACAGAGATCGTGATGATAACGAATACATACTTCTGGCTCATGAAGAGATCTTTCTGGCGGTACCCACCAATGATCCGCGGTGCAATTCCGCACACGCCACCGGCAGGGGCTCCTATCCCGAGATGGATCTGAAACTCTTTGACGGGTCTCCATTTGCCCTCATGTACCGGGGTTCTACGCTCAGGTCGGTTCAGGACGGCATATTCTCCAACCATCATATCGTCCCGAAGGTTCTGTTTGAGACAGCAAAAAACGAGACGGCAGTTGACATGGTCAGCGAGGGCATATGCTGCGGGCTTGTCACAAATGCTTACCTAAAGCGCAACGACAACACCTTCCGGTATTTCTCACTCTCCGATCATCCGAAATGGAGCGTATGCATCATACATAAAAAAGGGCGCTATCTCAGCAAAGCCGAGAAGCGCTTCATAGAACTCACAAAAAACTTCTGGAGAGATCTGATAGGGGAGAAATAACTCCCCTATCGCACTCTGCATCACGTGATAGGTGCCGGATTGAACAGGCAGAAATCATTATGGAAGCCGTACTGGTCCGAATACGGCTTTTTGCCCTCGGCAACATCCAGTATCATATTGAATATCTCGGTTCCTATATCGGCAACCGTCGCATCGCCTGTGGCTATCTTTCCTGCGCTGATGTCTATCAGATCGAACCAGTGATTCTTCATCTCCGTTCTGGAGCATACCTTTATGACGGGCGCAGCAGCAAGCCCGTAGGGAGTTCCTCTTCCCGTCATGAAAACCTGCAGGCCTATGCCGCTTGCCAGCTGGCTGGGGCCGCATACGATATCGCTTGCGGGTGTCGCCGCATATATGAGGCCGTGCTTCGTCGGCATCTCACCGGGACTGAGCACCTCCACGATAGGCGCGGTTCCGGACTTTGCGATAGAGCCCATAGCCTTCTCGACGATATTGGCGAGTCCGCCCTTCTTGTTGCCGGGTGTGGGATTCGCGTCACGATCCACACCGCCCTCATCCAGATAATCATCATACCACTTCATCTCGGCTGCCAGCTTGTCCCGCGTCTGTGCATCTACACATCGCTCCGCCAGATAGTGTACTCCGTCTCGTACCTCCGTGACCTCCGAGAACATCACTGTGCCGCCGCCCTTGACCAGCATATCCGATGCGTAGCCTGCGCTTGGGTTTGCGGTCACTCCGGAGAGTGCATCGGAGCCTCCGCACTGCATGCCTACCAGCAGCTGAGACAGAGGCAGCTCCTCGCGTCTTCTCTCGTTCAGTCTCGCCAGCTTCCTGTCCGCCATCTCATAGATGGCATTCATCATAGCGTCATGTCCCTCATAGTCCTGCAGTGTGATCGTGTTGTCCGGGATGTTTTCCTCCGGTGTCAGCACACGGTCAAATGTCAGCTTCTCGCAGCCCAGACCCACAACCATGATCTCACCGCCGAAGTTCGGATGGTGGATGATGTTGCGGACGTAGCGTATCGGGATATATGCCTCGCGGGCATTTATGGCAACACCGCAGCCGTAAGGATGGGTCACCGCTATCACATCGTCCACATGGGGATATTTTGGCAGCAGCTCCTCCTTGATGTGCTTTAATGCAATCTCGACTACTCCCGCTGCACACTGCACAGTAGTCACGATACCGAGGATATTGCGTGTTCCTGCATATCCGGATGCGTTCCTGTATCCCATCCAGGTCTTTCTCGGCGGATCCGGAAGCTTGTCCATGGGGACTATATTGGTTGCATAGGGCATGTCATGCAGATCCGGACTCTTCGGCAGATGCAGCATATGCTCGTTGATCCACTGTCCCTTTTTGATGTCATCGATTGCATATCCCAGCACTACCCCGTAGCGCACGATGGGCGCATCCTTTGGTATGTCCACAAGGGCGATTTTGTGTGCCTGCGGTATGGGATCCAGCGCCCTGACAGGCTCGCAGTCGGGCACTGCCGAAAGATAGACATCCTCCCCCTGCGGAATATCCTCTATGGCTACCGCCACATTGTCCTCATCCTTTATCCTGAGGCTTAGATACTTCTCCATATGGAGCCTCCTTCTTTATTGTTATGATCTTGATTCTGCTGCGCCGGTTTTCCCGGCGCATGCACACCGGCAGGATCTCCGCACGGCGCGCAGCCGCATCTGCATGAAGCAGTCGCCTTAGATCACCGTCAGCAGCTCTCCTTCATTATCGAACTCGAGCGGCTCGGGTGTGTCAAGCGCTTTTACTCCGGCATACATACCCGATCTCACATCCTCGTAGTATGACTGCGAGAGCATGATCTTTCCGATATGCAGGCTGTTGCTGATGCGTACGATTCTCGGATTCTCCGGATCTATCTTGTTGCAGGTCCGGATGCAGAACTGTATAGCCTCCCTGTCGCTGTACAGTATGGCCGGAATCATCGCGGATTTGATGACTGTACTGGTGATGCAGTTCGGATACATCATCTCCAGATCCATATCCTCGAATATCTTTCTCGTGATAGCGGAGGCAAGACCGGTTCCCAGAGCATTGCCGTGAGACTGCGGTGTCAGATTCAGATAGCATCTGCGCTGCGCCTTCAGACCTCCGGTCACATACGGCGTGGAGAACTCTCCGGTGATGTTCGGATCCACTCCTGTTCCGCTGAAGTTCTTGCCGACATTGTCGACTATCAGAACATCCGCCTCTTTCACGAGTATGGACGGCATGTTGGCAAATGCCATCTTCAGCAGCTCTGGCTCTCTGTCCAGTATGTTTTCAGCCGGAACCGCCTCAAAGTAGCAGGTTTCGTCATATGCATTCTCTATGCAGGGGATGCCGAACAGGATCGGTGCCTTCTCGATGATGACCTTCGCCATGGCCTGAACATTCCATGTCATCACATCCATGCCTTCCTTATGCACCAGCGATGCTCCCGCCTGCTTGCCGAGGCCTATCGCCATCATCTTGCACATGCCGCTCTCGACAGGACCCCGAAATGCGTTGTGCGGCTTCACACGGCATGAAACTATGATTCCGTCCGCGCCATAGGCATTCCTGTCGATATAGACATCTTTCCCCCGCTCCGAAAGGCCAAGATGCACCACCTCCATGGATGAGCGTATCTCACAGCCCATGGTCTCGGGCGTGATGCCGAAGCCCTCGAGCATCTGCGTCTGTCCCTCTGCCGTAGCGCCGCCGTGGCTTCCCATGGCGGGAACGATGAACGGCGTCGCACCCTGCTCCTTCACAAAATCCACTATGGTCTTTGTTATCAGAGCCACATTGCGGATTCCGCGGCTGCCTGCCGTGATGGCTATCTCCATTCCCGGCTTTATTCTGCCTGCTATCTCTGGCCTTGACAGCTCAGATCTGATCGCTTCAGGGATCCGCTCCGGCGGGATATGCTCTCCCGGAAATGTCTGGGAAGCCCGAAACATCTTCGGAATCGGAACATCCCTGAGCAGCTGCGAGACTACTCCGTCATTTCTGATTTTCATGATCTCTCTCCTGATCCTAAAACATCTGAATAAGCCTTGTCACCAGATCAATACTATCACTGCCTTTGATCAGATATAACTTCAAAAAAACTTATCTGCACTTTAGTTATTTTAAAATATATCATCATTAGCCTTTATCAGGCTCCTCTGAAAAGCAAAAAGATCGGACAGGCTTTGATTTCCTGTCCGATCGTAAGTTTATCTTATCTTTGTATCATTTTTCCTCAGCTTTCCATGGCTCATACCGGATAGCTTTTCTCGGATGCCTTTGTCATATCCACGCCTGTCTGCTGAGCTTTGCGATACTCGAAGAACTCCTTTGCAACAGCCGGGAACAGCGCATATGAGAGCACATCCTCATCCTGCTGCTTGTAGTCCTTGATAGCCTCCTCGTAACCGGGAAGCTGCGGCTCGATCAGATCTGCCGGTCTGCAGGTGATAGGCGTTGCATCTCCGATGATCTTCTTCTGCACCTCGGGGTTGACCGGCGTTACGGTCTGCCCGAACTCTCCGAGCATCATCTTCTTGGACTCTTTGGGCACGATCTTGTAGCGCTCTCCGCCCAGCACATTCATGACAGCCTGAGTTCCGACGATCTGTGATGAGGGGGTTACCAGCGGCGGCTCTCCGAAGTCCTTGCGTACTCTCGGAATCTCCTCAAGAACCTCTCTGTATCTGTCCTCTGCATGCGCTTCCTTGAGCTGGCTTACCAGATTGGAGAGCATGCCTCCGGGCACCTGATATCTCAGCGTATTGATATTCACGCCAAGCACTTTTGTGTTTAAAAGACCGTTCTTGAGGCATTCCTCCCTGTATGGCTCGAAGTAATCAGCGATCTCCGAGAGAAGGTTGATATCCAGCCCCGTATCATAGGGCGTGCCCTTAAATGTCTCCACCATGACCTCTGTAGCCGGCTGGCTTGTTCCGAGAGCAAACGGTGACATCGCCGTGTCAATGATATCCGCTCCCGCCTCTACCGACTTGAGAAGCGTCATGGAAGCAACGCCCGAGGTATAGTGCGTATGTATATCTATAGGCAGTTGCGTCGACTCACGAAGACTGCTCACAAGCTCCTGAGCCGCATAGGGTGTCAGAAGTCCTGCCATGTCCTTGATGCACAGAGACTGTGCCCCCATATCCTCGATGCGCTTTGCTATGTCCTTCCAGTATTCAAGCGTATATGCCTCACCCAGAGTATAGCTCAGCGCGATCTGCGCATGTCCGTTGTACTGATTGGCTGCGCGGACTGATGTCTCCAGATTCCTGAGATCATTGAGACAGTCAAATATCCTGATGATATCTATGCCGTTGTCCAGCGACTTCTTGACGAAATAGTCAACCACATCGTCTGCATAATGATTGTATCCCAGTATATTCTGTCCTCTGAAGAGCATCTGAAGCTTCGTATTCTTAAATCCTGCTCTGAGCTTTCGCAGCCTCTCCCACGGATCCTCATGCAGGAATCTCATGCAGGCATCAAATGTGGCACCGCCCCAGCATTCAACTGCGTAGTATCCTACCTGGTCCATCTTGTCGACGATCGGAAGCATCTCCTCCGTAGGCATCCTTGTCGCAATCAGCGACTGATGCGCGTCGCGAAGCACCGTCTCTACTATTTTAACGGGTTTCTTCTCCATATCATTCTCCTTAATCTCTGTCACTTCACTCCAAATACCGCCATGAATGTTCCCGCGGCTACCGCTGTTCCGATGACGCCCGCCACATTCGGTCCCATGGCATGCATGAGAAGGAAGTTTGTAGGATCAGTCTCTGCTCCCACCTTCTGGGATACACGAGCCGCCATAGGCACCGCAGATACGCCTGCCGAACCGATGAGCGGATTGATCTTGCCGTGAGTCACCTTGCACATGATCTTTCCGAGCATCACGCCTGCCCATGTACCGAAGGCAAATGCGATCAGACCCAGCGCAACTATCTTGAGTGTAGCCGGTGTGAGGAATGCCTCAGCCGATGTTGTAGCTCCGACAGATGTTCCCAGAAGTATAACTACTATATACATGAGAGCATTGCCGGCGACCTCCTGAAGCTGCTTTACCACACCGCACTCGCGGAACAGGTTGCCGAGCATCAGCAGACCCACCAGAGGCGCCGTGCTTGGCAGTATCAGGCAGACAACCACTGTTATCACTATCGGAAAGAGAATCTTCTCAAGCTTTGATACCGGGCGAAGCTGACCCATCTTTATGGCGCGCTCCTCCGGTGTCGTAAATGCCCTCATGATAGGGGGCTGAATGATCGGCACGAGCGACATATATGAGTATGCCGCGACAGCTATGGGGCCGAGCAGCTCCGTCTGTCCGAGCTTGCCTGCCAGGAAGATAGATGTGGGTCCGTCAGCACCTCCGATGATCGAGATCGCTGCGGCCGCCTTGTCATTAAAGCCGAGAGCTATCGCTGCAAAGTATGCGACGTATATGCCAAACTGTGCGGCTGCTCCCATGAGGAAGGAGCTCGGGTTGGCGATCAGCGGTCCGAAATCCGTCATTGCCCCTACTCCCATGAATATGACGGACGGCAGTATGCTGTATTCGTCCAGAATATAGAAATAGTGAAGAAGACCTCCTACTCCGTTGCTCGTCTCGGACGGATCTGCCATGATGTCAGGGTAAATATTGACCAGAAGCATGCCGAAGGATATCGGCACAAGCAGCAGCGGCTCAAATCCCTTTCCTATCGCCAGATAAAGAAATACCAGCGCTACCGCTATCATGATAAGATTTCCGCCCGTCAGATTGGCAAACGCAGTCTGGTGAGCCAGGTTGTAGAAGATCTCACCTATCCTTGCAAGAAAATCCATCTGCGCCTCCTTGTGATCAGTTGAGAGTAACCAGCACGTCTCCGGCCTCAACCGCCTGACCTGCGGAAACCAAAATGGAAGCTACTGTGCCGTCCTCCGGTGCTACAACCGGGATCTCCATCTTCATGGACTCCAGAGTCATCAGATCCTGGCCTCTCTTTACAGTCGCGCCGATCTGTGTGTTTACGGCAAGGATCTTTCCTGCAGACTGGCACTCAACCTTGATCGATCCCTGCGCTCCTGCCGGTGCTGCGGGTGCTGCCGGTGCTGCGGGTGCTGCGGGTGCTGCAGGGGCTGCTGCCGGGACAACAGGTGCTGCTGCCGAAACAGCCGGTGCTGCTGCCGAAACAGCCGGTGCTGCCGGCATTGCCGTTCCCTCCTCTACCTGAACATTATATGCTACTCCGTTGACGGTGATTGTATAGTTCTTCATATTAGCTTCTCCTCCATTTGTTGTCTTTCGCCCGCCTGATCGATCTTACGATAAGACCGTCAGCTGATGTCCCTTCATATGCCGCTATAGCTGCCGTGATCACCGCCGCAAGCTGCGCATCATTTATCGCGCTGTCTCCTGCCGGTGCCGGCGTGACTGCCGCCGGTACAGCCTGAATCTGCTCGACAGCTGCCGCCGGTGCTGATTTTTTCCTGTGCTTTTCCTCAAAGGCATGAATGTACTTGAAGCTGTCTATGATGAACATAAGCAGGATCAGTACCGCGAAAACCGTTACCATGCCGACAAGCAGGTTCATCGCCGCATTGCTCATCTTTTCCGCAAATGTATACACCGGGTCAAAGCTGAACCGCGTATACTGCGTACGCTCCCTGTCCAGGCCTACCACTACATTGACATCTCTTTCTTCATATTCAAGGGTCAGCTCTGCGTAATAATTGCTCTCATCCTCTGTTATCTGCGAATCCTTGATTCCCTTATACGCTCCGATATCCTTCCTGTTTGAGAGAACACTCTGCAGTCCGCCTGCCATGTTCTTGAATCCCGGAAAGTATGACTGCAGATCCTCCGCAGTCGAGTTGTCCACAAGATACTGAAGATCGTCATCTGACAGGTTGTTGACAAATGACATCCAGCTCATACCTGTCAGCAATACATCCTGTGCAGCCTCTTCGTCGATGTCTGTTGTCTCCGTAGCCCCGAAGCAGCTGAATACAGAAAGAATGGACAAGCAGAGTGCGATCAATGCCGCCGCAATGTGTTTGCTTCTTCCCATATATTAGCTCCTTCTTTTCGTATACAGCATCTCAAGCGCCGCTGCTATGCGTTTTCTGGTCTGTGCGGGGTCGATGATATCATCTACATATCCTCTTCTTGCAGCAGCCTGAGCGCTCGACTGAAGCTGCGCGTACTTTGCGGCAACCTCTGATACATCACTGTCCGTTCCTTCGCATATGATCTCGGCTGCCGCTCTCGCATCCATCGTTCCGACGCAGGCATCCGGCCATGCATATACCATATCTGCTCCTGTAGATCTTGAATTCATAGTCAGATATGCGCTTCCGTAAGCATCCTTTACGATCAGATTGACCTTGGGAACCTCCGCTGACGCCCATACAGCCGTCAGCATCGCAGCGGCTCTTGCCATATGGCGTTCAGTGCACATGGTTCTGGCATATCCCTTTACATCGGTGAGGCTTATAACCGGTATCCCGAACGCGTCGCAGAAGTCTACGAAATCAGCTGCCTTGCCGCATCCGTCTGCAGTGAGCATGCTGTCAGCATTGGCAACCGTGCCTACCGTGCTGCCGTTTACCTTGATAAAGCCCGTGATCATATCCGGTGCATATGCCGAGCCTGTCTCAAGGAGATAGTATCCGTCGGATATCATCTTGAGCATATCCCGTTTGTCTTCGAGCAGCTCTATGCCTGATGTAAGCCTGTTCAGATCGTCACTGCACGGGCTGTATGCAGGATCATCCTCGTTGTTGGCGGGAAGTATTCTCACAAGCTCTCTGATGCCGGCCAGTATCTCCTCCTGCGTTCCCGTAAAGTCCGCAAGTCCGGTTTTTTCAGCCTGATACTGCGCAGAGCCGGTATCACATTTGTCCTCATGATTGCCTCTGATGGTGTTGGGAGAATTGATAAAGAGATGTGCCTTCCTGCTCTCCATGAATGTAAAATCGGCAAGAGCGGCCGATACCGCCATTCCGCCTCCGCACATTCCGAAAACAGCCTGTATCTGGGGTACTACTCCGCTTGCCGCCGTCTGCGCCTGGTAGAGCCTGCCAAAGCCGTCCAGTGCATCTGTCGCCTCCTGAAGTCGAAGTCCCGCGCAATCGATAAGCCCGATCACGGGAGCACCCATCTTCATAGCCTGCTCGTAGATATTCACTATCTTCCGGGCATGCATCTCGCCCATCGCTCCGCCGTAGACAGAGGCATCCTGGCTGTAGACATATACAAGCGCGGAATCTATGGTTCCGTAGCCTGTCAGTACGCCGTCCGCAGGTGTCTGCTGAGCTGACAGATTGAAGTCCGTGCTTCTTGCCGTCACATAGGCGCCAAGCTCCACGAAGCTTCCTGCATCAAGCAGCGCATTTATTCTTTCAAGCGCCGCCGATTGTGTGTTGTGAGTCATACTGCATCCTCCATAAAAATCGACTGATTGTGTCTCTAAAAAACCAAAATCAAGTCCGATTATAGCATGGCATATGTTAAAAAACTATGTTCCCTTTTTAACAAACATGCACAAAAAAGAACCGTGCAAAGGCCTTATTCATCGGCTTTTGTACGGTTCTTTTTTCCATAAGTCTATTACTGTTTTCCTTCCGGATCACTCATACTAGACTTGATTTTCTCTGCTTACATCTTCTGTCTCAGGTTCTTTACTGCGGCCTCATCATCAGCCTCATCTATCTGCGCTCCCAGAAGCCTGAGCTTTTGAGTGAAATGCTCATAGCCTCTTTCTATATACTCCACATCATCCACGATGCTGCAGCCATTCGCAGCCAGTCCCGCCAGCACCAAAGCGGCTCCCGCCCGCAGATCAGGCGCGGACATACGCGCTCCGGTGAGATTGTCCACACCTCTTACTATGGCGGTGTTGGCTTCGACCATGATATCCGCGCTCATCTTTGCCAGTTCATCCGTATATCTGAACCTGTTTTCAAATATACTCTCGACTACCATGCTCGTCCCCCTCGCAAGTGTCAGAACAGAGGTGAGCTGCGGCTGCATATCTGTAGGGAATCCCGGATACGGAAGAGTCATGACATGCGTCGCTCTCTGATCGTTTCTTCCGACCACCCGTATGGCATCGTCAAACTCGATCAGCTCACAGCCTATCTCGTGAAGCTTGGCGGATATGGCCTCCATATGTTTTGGTATGATATTGCCAATCGTGATATCGCCTCTCGTGATGGCGGCCGCGCACATAAAGGTACCTGCCTCTATCTGGTCAGGTATGATTGAATAGTCTGTTCCGTGCAGCCTTTCAACACCTCTTATCCTTATGACATCGGTGCCTGCGCCCCTTATATCGGCTCCCATACTGTTCAGAAAGTTCGCCACATCAACCACATGCGGCTCCTTGGCCACATTTTCTATTATAGTTCTGTCCGCCGCCAGCACGGCTGCCAGCATGACATTTATCGTGGCTCCCACCGATACCTTGTCCAGATATATATGGCTCCCGGCCAGTCTGTCCGAGCGGGCCTTTACAAATCCGTTCTCCACGTCAACTGTCGCATTGAGCGCCTTGAAGCCCTTGATATGCTGGTCTATCGGTCTTCTGCCTATCTCACAGCCCCCGGGCAGCGGCACCTGCGCCGACCCGTATCTTCCCAGCAGTGAGCCTATGAGATAGTATCCCGCACGGATCTTGCGTATAGGCTCATTGTCCACCACTACTGTATCTATCGTTCCTGCGTTGATCCGCACCGTGTTGCTGTCCGTACGGTCGACCGTCGCGCCTATTTCCTTTATAGCCTCCAAAAGAGCGTTGGTATCGCTTACATCCGGAAGATTGCGTATGATCACATCCTCATCCGTCATGACACAAGCCGCAAGAATACCCAGCGCCGCATTCTTTGCGCCGCTGATATGCACTTCACCGCTCAGAGGATTGCCGCCCTTCATTACATAACTAGCCATATTCCCCCTTGGCTCATATAAGCCACAGTTTCAGTCTTTATTTCGGTTCATTGTAGCATAGGGAGGATATTTCGTAAAGAAAATGCGCCGCCTCGTAAGAGAAGCGGCGCATAAACAGCGTATATTTCGTGTCATGCCAGATGGCATCGAACAAAGTGATTCGGTTTGATCTCTCTGTATTCCTGGGGCTCGTTGCATGCCTCGGATGCGAACTTGCATCTCGACATGAAGCGGCATCCGGGCTTCGGGTTGATCGGGTTTGAAACCTCACCCTCCAGCAGCTCCGCATTTACGAATCTTCTATTGAGATCCGTCGTAGGAATAGCGGAAAGCAGAGCCTTTGTGTATGGATGAAGCTGCTCCTCGAACAGATCATCACTGGCAGCATACTCCACTATCTGTCCCAGATACATAACCGCTATGTAGTCGCTGATGTGCTTTACGACGCACAGATCATGTGTGATGAACATATAGGCAAGATTTCTGCTGTCCTGAAGATCCATAAGCAGGTTCAGAATCTGAGCCTGTATGGACACATCCAGCGCAGATACCGGCTCATCGCATACGATGAATCCCGGATTTACCGCAAGCGCACGCGCCAGGCCTACACGCTGACGGCGGCCTCCGTCCAGCTCATGAGGATATGTGTTGTAATATCTCTCCGGAAGTCCGCACAGCTCCATGATCTCATGTGTCTTTTCCTTAAGCTCTGTCTTGCTCTTGAGACCGAGCAGAAGCTTCATCGGCTCCTCGATGATATTGCCGATAGACATACGGGGATCCAGCGATGTGAAGGGATCCTGAAATATCATCTGCATCTTGGGGCGTATCTTCTTCATCTCTGACTTGCCGTATTTGAGGATGTTGTCACCGTCATAGTACACCTCACCCTCTGTCGCCTCAAGCAGTCTCATGAGTGTGCGTCCAAGTGTAGACTTGCCGCAGCCCGACTCGCCTACGACTCCGAGCGTCTCGCCCGCATTGATCTTGATATTTATATCATCTACCGCATGAAGAAGGCCACGGGGCGTAGTGAAATATTTTTTGAGATTTCTGGTCTCAATCAGCACTTTCTTTTCGTCAGCCATGATTACTTAACCTCCTTCTGCTCATATTTGAAGCACTTCACTCTGTGTGTTCCGCCGAGACTGTACATCGGAGGCTCCTGCTTGAAGCACTTTTCAGTCGCATACTGGCATCTTTCAGCGAATTTACAGCCCGCCGGAAGATTCATGGGATCAACCATATATCCCGGAATCGGAACCAGTCTGTCGGCCTTTGATGTCAGATCAGGGATGGAATTGAACAGTCCCTCCGTATACGGATGGTTCGCATCCCTCGTAAATACCTCCAGGATAGTACCTTCCTCTATGATCGCACCCGCATATACTACGGCTACGGTCTCGCAGAAGCTTGCCACAACTCCGAGATCGTGGGTGATAAGGATCATGGAGGAGTTCATCTGCTCCTTAAGATTGGCCATCAGATGCAGTATCTGTGCCTGGATGGTAACATCAAGCGCAGTAGTCGGCTCATCGGCAATCAGAAGCTCGGGCTCGGCTACAAGTGCCATGGCGATACCGATACGCTGCTTCATGCCTCCGGAGAACTGGTGGGGATATTCTGACTTTCTTGAGGGCAGGATACCTACCAACTGCATGATGTTGTCGACCTTCTTGCCTCTCTCCTCCTTGCTCATCTCAGGATAGTGAAGCTCGAGGACCTCATCGATCTGCTGTCCTACCGTAAGGATGGGGTTCAGCGAGGTCATGGGATCCTGGAATATCATCGATATACGGTCGCCGCGCAGATGAAACATCTGCTTGTCATCAGCATTGACTACATCTATGCCGTCGTAGTAGATCTCACCGCTTTTGATATTGCCGACCTTGTCCGGAAGAAGCTTGAGTATAGAGAGCGCCAGAGTCGACTTTCCTGCGCCGGTCTCTCCTACCAAACCGAGCACCTGACCTTTATTCAGCGAGAGCGACATGCCGTTTACAGCATAGACATCACCCTCATCGGTGTTGTATTCAACATATAAGTCTTTTACTTCAAGTAATTTCTCAGCCATTTTATCTATATCCCTCCTTAGCTCTTCGTCCTGGGATCGAGAGCGTCTCTCAGACCATCACCACAGAAGTTAAGGCACATAACGGTGATTCCTATACATATACCCGGGATAAGACCGAGATAAGGATAATATCTCAGGTTTGTCTTGTTCTCGGAAAGGATGGTGCCCCACTCAGGCGTAGGCGGTGCGATGCCGATTCCAAGGAAGCCCAGTGATGCTATGGAAAGAATAGTTCCGCCCAGAGACATCGTGGCACTGATAACTACAGGTCCGATACCGTTGGGAACGATATGTGTATACAGTATCCTTGCGGAGCTGGCTCCCGAGCACTTTGCCGCCTCGATGAACTCGCGGCCGCGGAGGTTCAGGATGGATGCTCGCGTCGTTCTCGCAAATCCGGTGAAGGATGAGATCGAAAGCGCGATCAGCAGCTTGTCTGTACCCTGTCCGAGTGCCGATACGATGGCCATTGCGAGAAGCAGACGCGGAATCGCCATGAAGATATCGCATATTCTCATGAGAAGCATATCAATCTTGCCTCCCAGATATCCGGCAAATCCGCCTATGGTAACTCCTATCGCAAGAGATATGCCTACAACCATGAAGCCGGCTGTCAGTGATATCTGACCTCCATAGAGAACACGGGCGAACAGATCGCGGCCGAACTGGTCGGTTCCGAACAGATGCTCTGCGCACGGAGCGATAAATCGCTGTGTCAGATTCTGCGTGTAGACATCCTCATACGGGATCCAGAGGCTTGCCGACATGCAGATAATGAACTCTACAAGGATGACGCACAGTCCGAAGACGGCCAGCTTGTTCTTCTTATATCTCCACCAAACAAGACCCATCTGGGACATGTTGCTCAGCTTTATTTTCTTTTTTTCCTGTTTCTTTGCCATTTTTATTCTCTCCTCCCCAATTAGCCCTCAAGCTTAACTCGCGGGTCGATAACCGTGTAGAGCAAGTCGACGATCAGGTTGACAACACCGATGAACGATGCCTGAATGATGATATTGCCCATAACTACGGGAACATCTCTCATACGTACGGCATTGGTCATGAGAGAACCGGTTCCGGGGATACCGAAGACTGTCTCGGCGATTACGGCGCCGCCCAGCAGACGCGAGAAGGATCCGCCCAAACCTGTGATGACGGGAAGAAGTCCGTTTCTGATAACATGAACAGTGATGATTCTGGACTCGGAGCAGCCCTTTGCTCTTGCTGTACGCACATAGTCCTGCTTCATTACCTCAAGCATGGCTGTACGCGTCATACGTATCTGACCGGCAAGATGTTGCATGCTAAGCGCTATGGTGGGCAGAATGAAGTGCTTAGCTGTATCTGCGCCCGTCGCCGGCAGAAGCCCCAGCTTCAGGCATATGAAAACCTGTGCCATAAGTCCCAGCCAGAATGCCGGCACCGATGAGAAGATCATGGCAAATACCAGAGTTCCGTAGTCAAATACCGAGTATTGGTTTACCGCGGCCAGTATTCCGAGCGGGATACCGATCACCGCCGATACAACCATCGATGCAAAGCCAAGGATGATTGTGTTCGGAACTCTCTTGATGAACTCTTCGACAACATTGTATCCCGAGAACCATGATGTACCGAAATCGCCGCGTGTCACGATACCGGCCACATATGTCAGATACCGCTGCATCAGAGGCTTGTCCAGACCGAGCTCTATTCTCTTTGCCTGAATCTCAAGCTCTGTGGCATCGGAGCCGAGGATCATCTCCGCAGGATCACCGGGCGCCAGAGCAAGGATCGTGAATACAAAGAGTGAGAGTCCGATAAGTACAGGAATAAGCAAAAGTATTCTCTTAATGATGTATTTCATAAGCACTCCCTTAAACTATGAAATGTGTTGTACTGCCTGACTTCTCTGATGGCATCCCATCAGTTCTTTCCCCTCGGACTCTGCCCTTGTCCGTGACACCTTCGCGCTCATGCATCAGGCCTGACAATCCTGCTTCGGCGTCATAGCGGGGACATCCGCCGCGCCTGTCATCTCCGGTAAGGCACAGCAGAAAATGTAACAATTTAAATCATTACCCCTCCCTTTTTTGTATGCCTGCGATTTTATATGAGCAATTGTTCCGTTGTAAATACCGACTTTTTAATTCTGACGAAGATTTTTTGATATGCCGGACATAGTTTTGGGCAGTTTTTATAAAACCTCCCATCGGTTTTGTTGATAATACTTATTGACTCATTTTATTGGCGAAACTTACGGTTTTTTTAATAAAAAAGCGTCGGAGATCCGGCGCTTTTTCTCATGCTCTGAAGCTGTTAAATTGTGAATTTGTCCGAATAATTGTGCAATGTTGTTTTAACATTTCTTTAATATAAAGAAATCATTCAGACATACTTTCGTTCCGTCCTTTTGCTGATGCAGCATACAATCTCATAGCCTATGGTGCCGTCATCATGTGCCATGTCATCAGCGGTATATTCCAGATCCCCGCTTCTTCCCAGCAGCACCACCTCGTCATCCACACATACATCGGGAATATCCGTCACATCAACCATCATCTGATCCATACATACATTTCCGATCACAGCCGCCCTGCGCCCGTGTATCAGCACATGCCCGCGATTTGACAGTCCGCGCCTGTACCCGTCGGCATATCCTGTCGGGATGGTTGCGATCCTCATAGGCCTGTCGCATGTATAAGTTCTCCCGTAGCCCACAGTCTCTCCGGGCTGAACATCCTTAATCATCGAAACAACCGACTTCCATGTAAGCGCCGGGGATATTCCGTCCGGGATCTCGCAGCCATAGTCGGGGCACAGCCCGTACATCACTATGCCCAGGCGGCAGAAATTCATGCCGCTCCAGTCATTTGACCGCGGCATATGGTACATCCCGCCTGCACTGTTCATGCAATGCACATATTCAAGATGCATATCCTCTACTGCCTCTGCCAGCGCACGGAATCTGTCGATCTGTCTTTTGGTAAATGCCGTCGATTCCCCGCAGTCCGAATCCGCGACGCACAGATGTGTGAAAATCCCGGCCACATTCAGCCGCCCCTCATAGCTTCGTATCACAGACTCGCAATATGCGGTATCGTCTCCATTCAGTCCGATGCGGTTCATGCCGGTATCTATGGCCCATTGGCACTTGACCGGAATGCCGGTCTGAGCCAGACGCCTCGCGTATTCCTCCGATACTATGGTCTGCATGATATTGTCTCTTACAAGCTGCTGCGCAAGCTCCACCGGAGTGTATCCCAGGATCAGGATGCTTCCTGTCACGCCTGCCTCGCGAAGATTCTGTGCCTCATTGGCATTGGATACCGCAAAGTCACGACATCCCGCCGCCTGAAGCGCTGCAGCAACCTCCTTGTCTCCATGGCCGTAGGCATCAGCCTTTACTACCGCTATGGGACGGCAGCCCTGCGGCAGACGGCTTATACATATTCTGTAGTTTTCAACTATCCTGTTCAGATCTATCTCAACCCAGCATCTTCTGATGGACAACATATCCGAGCCTTTCTCAAACTGTATGATCAATATCAGGCTATGCAAAAAGTCCGGTTTCCCGGACTTTTCATATGCCGCAGACCGGGATCGAACCGGTACGAGTATCACTACTCACGGGATTTTAAGTCCCGGGCGTCTGCCAGTTCCGCCACTACGGCCAACTATATAGAAAAGGCCCCTCGCGGGACCTCTTTCGCTTTTAAACGCAGAAGGCGGGATTTGAACCCGCGCGCCGCTATTAACGACCTACTCACTTTCCAGGCGAGCCCCTTCGACCACTTGGGTACTTCTGCTTGTAGCCCTCCAAGCTTTAGGCTTTGCAAAAAA
>CAVIJY010000038.1:0-19381 GCA_963643215.1 Lachnospiraceae bacterium
TATGTTATAAGACTTTCAGAGTCTTAGCTCATGGTTGGAAACTGTAAAACTAGGGATGGAGTTTTGACACTGTAACCAAGTATAGCATACACGGGGCTGTAAAGGTGACTTTTCGTATGTTTCATAGTATAATGCAATGAACTATGAATACTAAAGTGCTTAAAACTCTTGAATATCACAAGGTCATCTCGCGGCTTGAGGAGATGGCCACCTGTGATCCGGGACGCAGGCTCTGCCGCGAGCTTGTTCCGTCTGATGATATAGATAAGATCCGTACAGATCTTGAGGAGACCTCCGACGCATGCGATCGCATCCGTCTCAGAGGACAGTTCAGCTTCGGCGATGTTCATGACATGAGCGACTCGCTCGCCAGACTGCGTGTGCAGGCATCTCTTGGCATGTCCGAGCTTTTGCATATCGGCGGGCTTTTATCCAATGTCGCCCGCGCCATATCCTACGGCGCTCCGGAGCCGGCTGCCCGCGGGGACCGGCCGGCGCACATCGCCAGCCCGGAAAAAGACGCAGAGCCGGATGAGTTTCGTATGCTTGATACATATTTTCTGGCTCTTGTACCCCTTCCTCAGCTGGCAAATGAGATCTCGCGATGCATCGTCGCAGAGGATGAGATGGCCGATACGGCATCTCCGGCTCTCGCTGATATAAGACGCAGGATGAAGAGCATCTCCGGCAGCATGCACAGCCAGCTTGAAAGCATACTCAACGCACACAGAGATCACCTCATGGAACCGGTTATCACGATACGGGACGGAAGCTATTGCCTTCCCGTCCGGATAGAATTCAGAAACAAGGTCCCCGGCGTCATTCATGACCAGTCGGCAAGCGGTTCCACGCTCTTTATAGAGCCCAATGCTGTCATCAAGATGAATAATGATCTTCGCGAGCTCGAGGCGCGGGAGAAGCAGGAGATCTCCAGAATACTCGATGAGCTCAGTGCCATGGCGGCTCCGCAGGAATCCGTCATCCGTACAGATATCGATATCATGGCTCACCTTGATTTTGTATTTGCAAAGGCAAAGCTTGCATCGTCGATGAAGGCCACCTGTCCGGTGATAAATACCGACAAGATCATTGATCTCAAGGATGCGCGCCATCCGCTTCTTGACCCTGCCCGTGTTGTTCCGATCAACATCCGCCTCGGTGAAGAGTTCGATCTCCTTGTTATCACCGGCCCCAATACAGGCGGCAAGACAGTATCACTCAAAACAGTGGGACTGCTCACTCTCATGGCTCAGTCCGGGCTTCACATTCCTGCGTTTGAGAAAAGCCGCATGAGTGTCTTCAAGGATGTATTTGCCGACATCGGAGATGAGCAGAGCATCGAGCAGTCGCTCTCCACCTTTTCCGGCCACATGAAGAACATAGTTGAGATCGTGGATAAGGCAGACGCGGATTCACTCTGTCTCTTCGATGAACTCGGAGCCGGTACGGATCCGACCGAAGGCGCCGCCCTTGCTATCGCGGTTCTTTCCTTTCTCCATCGCATGAGGGTTCGAACCGTCGCGACAACACACTATGCCGAGCTGAAGGTCTTTGCCCTGACAACCGACGGTGTGGAAAATGCAGCCTGCGAATTCGATATCGACACCCTTCGGCCGACATACCGCATACTCATCGGCGTACCAGGCAAATCCAACGCCTTTGCCATATCCAAAAAGCTCGGGCTTGCTCAGCATATCATAGATGAGGCAGGCGAGCATATTGAAAAGGATGCTGCTGCTCTTGAGGATCTGATTGCCCGCCTTGAAAAAGACAGGATCGACATGGAACATGAGCGTGCCAAGGCCGCCGAGCTCCGGCAGGAGCTTGAAGAGCTGAAGCAGC
Organism: Lachnospiraceae bacterium; assembly: GCA_963643215.1. GTDB lineage: Bacteria > Bacillota > Clostridia > Lachnospirales > Lachnospiraceae > Darwinimomas. The sequence goes on from CAVIJY010000038.1 coordinate 1,843, forward strand.
GACAGAAAAGTCAGGAGGAAGGCACCGAGGCCCGCAGAGAAAAGATACTTCAGAAGGCTCGCGACGAGGCCGCCCGCATACTGGCAGAGGCCAAGGAGACAGCAGATTCCAGTATACGGCAGATCAACAAGATCGCTCAGGACTCCGGTCTCGGCAAAGAGCTTGAAAGACAGCGGGAGCGCATACGCGACTCTCTGAAGAATGTGGAGTCTGCCTCCGCGCCGGTCAAGCCCGGCAGAGCAAAATCATCGGCGGCTCCAAAGGTTAAAGAGCTGAAAAAGGGCGATAAGGTGCATGTCATCAGCATGAATCTCGACGGTATAGTCTCCTCTCTTCCGAATGACAAGGGATATTTCTTCGTGCAGATGGGTATCCTGCGCAGCCAGGTGCATATCGATGATATAGCTTTGGTTGATGAGGAGAATTCATATTCCTCAAAGAAAGGCGCAAGATCCTCATTCTCGGGAGGCGGCATGAAATCAGCCAGCATATCTCCGGAGATCAATCTGATCGGCAAAAATGTAGACGAGGCATGTGCGCAGCTGGACAAGTATCTGGATGATGCGCTTCTCTCCCATCTCAATTCCGTGCGGATCATCCACGGACGGGGCACCGGGGCGCTGCGAAACGGCATCCATGCATATCTGAAGCATCAAAGCTTTGTAAAAAGCTATAAGCTGGCAGAGTTTGACGACGGCGGTGATGCCGTAACAGTTGTCACATTCAGATAATATAAAGATTTTTTACGGAGAGTTTTATGGCAGAAAAGCAAAGGATCATGATAGTTGATGATGATGAAAACATCGCAGAGCTCATCTCTATGTATTTCATGAAGGAGATGTACGATACTCTCACGGTGCATGACGGTGAGGAGGCTCTGCGTCAATTTGACGACTACAAGCCGAATCTGGTACTGCTTGACCTTATGCTGCCGGGGATAGACGGATATCAGGTATGCCGCGAGATACGCACACGCTCGCAGACTCCCGTCATCATGCTCTCCGCGAAGGGCGAGGTGTTTGACAAGGTGCTTGGGCTTGAGCTTGGAGCGGACGACTATATGATAAAGCCGTTTGACTCCAAGGAGCTTGTCGCACGAGCCAAGGCTGTGCTGCGCCGCTATTCTCCTGCCGTCCGGTCTTCCGCACAGGACGAAAAGCCGGCTGAGGATGCCGCAAGCATACATCCCGGTCTGGAGGTCAACATAGCAAACTATACGGTAAGATGCGACGGCATCGTTCTTGACATGCCGCCCAAGGAGATTGAGCTGCTCAACTTTCTGGTCAATCATCCCAATCAGGTCTTCACAAGGGAGCAGCTTCTTGACAATATCTGGGGATATGAATATGCCGGGGATACCCGCACGGTGGATGTCCATGTCAAGAGACTGCGGGAGAAGCTCGGTGACAATCACGAATGGCGCATCGGTACGGTATGGGGCGTAGGATATAAGTTCGAGACAGAGAGATAATGAGATTCAGTACGCGTCTGTATACCAAGTTCATATTGAGCTTTCTCATCTTTGGTATAGCGGGCTTTATCACCATCGCCACGCTGTCTACTTCGCTTACCCACCGGTACCTCATAGAATCGCGCAGCCGCACGCTGTATGACGAGACATCGCTCATCGCCAGCACATACTCTACCGTATACGAGGGCGGAGATGTTCAGGTGGCGCAGACATATCCGCAGATCAAGGCCATAGCGACATTTCTGGATTCCTATATATTCATCGTCAACAGAGACGGAAAGATCGTTGTCGACTCTCAAAATCAGCATACCGGAACAGTCATAGAAAACTTTGATCCCGCCATGTCAGGACGCAAGTTTTATATGACCGGCACATTTTACGGGCTGTTCCCCGGCGAGGTTCTGAGTGTCTCCGCACCCATAGTCTCTGATTATCAGACATACGGCTATGTCATGATACATTTGCCTATGGAGGCTGTTATGGACAGCCAGTACCAGATTCTGAATATCGTGTATATCACATCTGCGATCGTGTTTTTGCTCTCTCTGCTGATTCTGGTGGTCTTCCATATCATCGTATACCGACCCCTACGCAAGATCACCGAGGGAGCCGCCCAGTATGCCAACGGCAATCTTAAATACCGGGTTGAGCTGAAGTCTCATGATGAGATGGGCTATCTGGCGGACACTCTCAATTACATGTCCTCCGAGATGGATAAATCCGAGGATTACCAGAAGACCTTCATAGCCAATATCTCACACGACTTCAGAAGCCCTCTGACATCCATCCGGGGCTATCTCGAAGCCATGAAGGACGGAACCATCCCCGATGAGATGCGTGACAAGTATCTCGGTATAGTCATAGACGAGACAAACCGGCTTACAAAGCTCACCGAAAATCTTCTCACGCTCAATACCATCGATGCAAAGGGTCAGCTCAACAGAAGCAACTTCGATATCAACAGCGTCATCAAGGACACAGCATCCTCATTCAGAGGACAATGCATGGCCAAGGGCATCACATTTGATCTCACATTTGATGACACAAGCGCCATGGTCTACGCGGACACCGGCAAGATACAGCAGGTTCTCTACAATCTCATAGACAATGCCGTGAAGTTTTCGAAAAATGATTCCGTCATATACATCAAAACCGAGCATCAGCGCGGAAAGGTTTATGTTTCCGTGCGTGATACCGGCGTGGGAATAGCAAAAAAGGATATAAATAAGGTATTTGACCGTTTTTATAAATCCGACACATCACGCGGCAAGGACAAGAACGGAACCGGACTTGGGCTTTCCATCGTAAAGGAGATCATAAACGCTCATCGCGAGATCATCGATGTAGTCAGCACCGAGGGCGTCGGCACCGAATTTATCTTCACCCTTACACAATCCTTAAATACGGCTGAAGCATGAGCCGCCGGCATGATTTGGTGATATATAATAGTATCGAAGTGATGACACACATGAAAGGATATTTTGACATGAAAATGCTATATCGGCGGATGCTGCAGCTTGTGTTGGGTATGCTTACTACTCTTGCATGTGCTCTTGCACTGCATATACATGTGCTTGCAGCAACGGATGAAAACGGCATACAGGTTGATTTTGTATGGATACAGATAGATTATGACACCTTTCTCGATGATGATTTAAAGGACGAAAGCGATGTGTCCGTTCAGATCAATACAGACGGTGTATATCTCGAAGAGAAAAGCATCACCAATCTCCCGTCCGTCAGATGGCATTGCGGCAACCGGCCCGTATTAAAGCTCGTGCTCAGGACACGCTCGAATTACTATTTCACATCAAGCGCCTCCAAGACAAGTAACATCTATGTGGACGGATACGGTGACTGCACCTCCGCATCCAGATCTGACGGCAATTCGCAGCTTACTGTCAAGATAAAGCTTGAGGAGGTCGAGGAAGGCGACTGGGATGATGACGATGATGACTGGGACTGGTCACATACTTATTCCTCCAATACACCTGGCGGATACGGTCCCGGAGGCTCATCTCAGGGCAGCAGCGGCGCCTGGCTCAAGGACAGCACGGGCTGGTGGTACTGCTATCCGGATAAGAGCTACCCGCGCAACACATGGATCAATCTGAACGGACTCTGGTATTATTTCGGATCAGACGGCTATCTGTTCATGAACAAATGGGTCCTCTGGAACAATCTCTGGTATTATTGCGGATCAGATGGCGCCATGCTGAGGAACACATATACACCCGACGGATACTGGGTGGACGGCAGCGGCGTATGGTATCCGTCTGCCGGATATTCATCCGGCACCGGCAGATACTACTACAATTCCTCCGGTCCGGGCGTATAAGACACTGTGAAACAAGGCTGAAAAAGGGCTGCGCACCATTGATTTAAAATCGACAGTGCGACAGCCCTTCTTTATTTTCATCCTCAGCCCGCCGGCTGCGAAAGATTTAAAACTGTCTTGATGCTTACTTTCTGGCCATAACTTCTTTAGCCTTTGCAGCTATATCTCTTGCCATGAGATGATATTTATCCATCAGCTCATCCGGCTCTCCGGACTCTCCGAAGCTGTCCATGACAGCAACCTGATCCATGGCAACCGGGAAGTTCTTCACCAGGCACTCCGCGACTGCGCTAAAAGCACCCGCATACATCTGATGCTCCTCTGCCACTATGCAGCAGCCTGTCTTCTTTACGGACTTTATGATGGTCTCCTCATCCAGCGGCTTTATAGTGCCAAGATTGATAACCTCGGCATCTATGCCCTCCTTTGCCAGCTCCTCATATGCTCTGTATGCCTTATATACAAGAGAGCCTACTCCTATGATGGTGACATCCTTGCCCTCATGAAGCACCCTTGCCTTGCCTATCTCAAAGGGATCCTCGGGAGTAGTGATCACCGGAACCGCCTCTCTTCCGAATCGGATAAATACCGGTCCGTTGATCTTCGCTGCGGCAAGCGTAGCCTTTTCGGTCTCAACCGAATCGCAGGGCGCGATAACCGTCATATTGGGAAGCACCCGCATAAGTGCCATATCCTCAAGAGCCTGATGTGTCGCGCCGTCAGGACCTACGGAGATTCCTGCATGAGCCCCGCCGAACTTGACATTCAGATTGTTGTAGCATACCGTTGTACGAATCTGATCCCATGCTCTTCCGCAGAGGAAGACGCAATATGTTGATACAAACGGTGTCACACCGGCCAGTGCATAACCTGCTGCCGTGCCGACCAGATCCTGCTCGCTGATGCCTATATCCATGAAATTCTCCGGATACTTATCATGGATCCATACCGTACGCGTTGACTTTGCCACATCGGCATCAAGCACCATGATATTTTCCTTAGCCTCGCACAGGCGAAGGAGAGCCTTGCCGTATCCGTCTCTCATCGGTATTCTGTCGTAAATTGTCATGCCAGTGCCTCCCTCGCTGCGTAAACTTCCTTCAGTGCCTTTTCAAGCTGCTCATCATTCGGAGCAGTACCGTGCCATGCACAGTCATTTTCCATGAAGGAGACTCCCTTGCCCTTGATGCAGTGCGCGACGATCACTGTAGGTACACCCTTGGTATTCTTCGCCAGATCAAATGCATCCAGAACAGCATCCATATTGTGTCCGTCTATCTCGATAACATTCCAGCCGAATGTCTTCCACTTGCCTGTCAGATCGCCGAGAGACTTGATCTCCTCCACCGTTCCGTCAAGCTGTACGCCGTTGAAATCGACTATGGCGCAGATATTGTCGATCTTGTGCTGAGCAGCCGTCATTGCGGCCTCCCATATCTGCCCCTCCTGCAGCTCACCGTCTCCCATCAGACAGTAAACTCTGGCATCGCTTCCTCTCTTTTTGAGAGCCAGTGCGATTCCGTTGGATATGGACAGACCCTGTCCGAGAGAACCTGATGAGCAGTCTATGCCGGGAACTCTGTCTGCATGGGGATGTCCCTGCAGCGGGCTTCCGAGCTTGCGCAGCGTGTCAAGCCACTCCATGGGGAAGAATCCTTTTCTGGCAAGCACACTGTATACTACAGGGTTTATATGTCCCTTCGACAGTATGAAACGGTCTCTGTCCTCCCATTCCGGATCGTCCGCCTTTACATTCATGACACCGCCGAAATACAGCGCAACCATGATTTCCGTAGAGGACAAAGATCCGCCCGGATGTCCGGACTTGGCCTTGTTGATCATCTTCAGGATGTCTGCCCTGACATCCACACACATATTCTTCAGTTCCTTTGTATCGGGCATGTGAAAATCTCCCTTCTGTAAGATAATATTATCGGCCGCAGTGTCAAAGCTCCTCTGCCGTGACATGCCGGCCTTTTCAGTCCTCAAGCAGAGCCCATGCTCTGTTGAGAACACGCTTTGTATTTGCAAGGACGATCTGCTCATCCTCACCCGGCATCAGTGTAACCTCCATTGACAGTACATACTGCTTCTGAGCATCAAAGAAGCCCTCCTGCTTGAGAACGCGCAGGTAGTCGAGCAGCTGCTCTACATCATTGGCACTGTTCGGATATCCCATGCGCGGATGAAGATCACCGTAGCCGGGAGCACCCTTGACAGTGACAGCGTTGCCGAAGTGGAAGTGTGTGATATACGGACGAAGCGTTCTCACTACAAACTGGCTTGTCTCATATGTCAGCGGGAAATGGCTGAGATCAACGAGAAGACCGAAGTTGTTGTGAGTCATTCTCATATCGGCCGCATATCTCGCAGCGAACGGAGCCGGTCCGATGAGAGAGGCCTTGTCGATATCAAAATCAAACACCTCAAGCTCTACCGTCATATTCTTTGATGCCGCATATGTGCATATATTGCGAGTTGTCTTTAAGAGCTGCTGATAAGCCTGCTCCTTCGTCTCCTCCTCCCATTTGCCGGAGAGGAATGCGATGCCGGTAGCGCCCAGACTCTCTGCCTGATCGATGTCTGCAAGCAGTATCTTCTCTGCCTTTACGCGCTCCTCCTCATCGATTGCATTCGGATTGGCCTTAGGACCGAGAAGGCTGGGCTGTGCGCCGAAGCATACCTTCAGGTGGCTCTGGTCAAGGAGCTTTTTCATCTCTGCATCCGCTTCCGGGCTTCCGTATCCCTTGATCTCGATTGCATCGAAGTAATCATCACGGCAGATAGCCAGCAGAGAATCCTTCGGATCGCTCTTGGGGAAGCTCATCCACTGGATGGTTCCGACCTTGAAATATTTGTGAATTGATTCTTTCATTTTTGCCTCCTGTGCATATTTTTCAGCAAAGCTGATGTATGTTCCGACACGCAAAGAACATGCCGCACAACAACGAACATACTATAGCATGTTCGCAAAAAGTATTAAACCTCTGATATTAATTTAACGCCTCTCGGAATCTATCTGCCTGAGCATCCCGCCTATGATGCCTCTGAAGTGCTCTCCGATATTTCTCCTGATTTCCTCGTCCAGCTCTTCTATGATGACCGGCTCCCCGAAACTCATCACGACTCTCCCGGGTCTGAGCTTCGGCATGTGATCCTCCAGCATCTCCCTTGTGCCGTAAAATGCAACCGGAACCACGGGACAGCCCGCCTTTGAGGCGATCTTAAATGAGCCGCTGTGAAACTCCAGCGTCTCGGTGGCTCCGCCCTCTCTCATGCGTGTCCCCTCCGGGCAGATCCACATGCTGTAGCCCTTTTTCACATATTCTATGGCCTGAAGTATCACCTTCAGCCCCTGTCTATTGTCCTTTCTGTCAAGGAACAGGCAGTGCAGCAGCTCCATCCATGCCGACACATACGGAATCTTCTTTATCTCGATCTTTGCAACGAATCCTGTCGGCTTATTCACATAGGCATATCCTATCAGCGGATCGACATTGCTTCGGTGATTGCTGACAAACAATACCGGGCCGTCCTTTGGTACATGCTCCAGACCTCTCACATCAACTTTTGTAAATGTCGCACCGATCAGCAGTCTCAGACCGCATGCTATCACTGCCTGCCCTGCCATGCCCGCCTTCTCAGGCTGGAATCTCGCATAAATGCGAAGCGCCAGATAAATGGGAGCCACGATGATCAGAAACAGAATCGCCAGTATAGCGGTATAGATTGTCATAAACATACGCGTCCTCCAAATCTCTTTAAACTCGTCGGGCGCATGAAGATGATCTCATCCCCACACGCCCGTAATCTTTAAGCTGCAATATCAGATCTGTGATGCTCAGACATCCTCGTCAAAATCGTCATCCTCAAAGCCGCTCATAGCCTCATTGTACTCCTGCTCATCAAGCAGCTCGTCAAATGCATCCGATACGATCTCATATTCCTCATCAGACTCGATGTTGTCGATCTGCGGCTCCCCTGCCGCATCCTCGGAATAGCGATACAGATAAACCTCCATATCGTCATCGCTGTCCTCCGGAGATACTGCGATATATTCTCTGCCGTCCGGTCCCGCTTCAAAGATCGTGATCACAACACATTCCAATACTCCGCCGTCATCAAGCTCAATAGTTACGGTTGTACGCTCTGAATCGTCAAACATTGTGTTCCTCCAAAAATGATACTGATGCTTTGTCGGTCACAATATATCATCACATATCTGATAGTGCAATATCCACTTTCAAATCCTGCCATAGACGGCGTTGCCCTTACATTTCCGCATACTTGCGCCCGAAATTGCACTACGAAACCGGACTCTCTTTGAGTGATCGCTCTTTGTCCAGCATGAGCTTCGCCGCTCCGTATATGCCCGCGTCATGGCCCAGCGCTGCCCTGACAAATCTGCCTTTCTTCAGCGATCCGTAGACCCAGTCAGGATAATGCCTTCTGATCGCATCAAGCAGTATCTCCCCTGCTCTTGATACGCCGCCGCCTATGACAAATACATCCGGATCTACCGTCTGAGCCACACTCCCGAGTCCGATGCCCATCCAGCGTCCGAATTCATCTACCCGCGACAGAGCAAAGGCATCTCCGTCTTTTGCCGCATCAAATATATCCTTCGCCGTCATACGGCCGCGCAGCGGTGTCAGCACGGACTCTCCGTCCCAGCTGCACAGAGCTTTCTCGGCTTCATACACGATACCCGGTGCGGAAGCATACAGCTCCAGACATCCTCGCTTTCCGCAGCTGCATATCCTTGTCTCAAAGGGATTGACCGTGACATGTCCTATCTCCCCGCCATAGCCAAGGGCGCCTATTATGAGCCGCCCGTGCGAGATGATTCCGGCGCCTACGCCTGTCCCGATTGTGACAAACACCACGCTTTCATGCCCTGCTGCCGAGCCCTTCCAGTATTCTCCGAGCGCAGCAGCATCGGCATCATTGATCGCGGTAACAGGATACTGCGTATACCTGTGCATCTGCGCCTCTACATCGACCTCGCTGCTCCATCCGATATTGATGCATTCCTTGACGGTATGGCCGTCCGACACTGCTCCGGGTATGCCGATTCCTATTCCGATCACATCATCGCCTTCTTGAAGCACATCCTGTATACAGTTCTCGGCCGCCTCCGCGGCCGCCTTAAGTATACGGATCCCGTGATCTGATGTATCTGTAGGAATCTCCAGTTTTTGTACCAGATCTCCCTGCCCGGTGAAAAGTCCCAGCTTTGTGGCGGTCCCGCCTATGTCTATTCCGGCTACATATCTCATCTCTGAATGTCCCGCAGCCTTATCACATCGGCCACCTGTGAAGTCAGCCTTCTGCACATATCTTCATCTGCGCCCTCTGCCATGACCCTGATGAGAGGCTCGGTTCCGGATTCGCGTACCAGTATGCGTCCCTCACCCCCGAGCTCCGACTCCGCCCTTGCAACGGCCTCCTGTACGGTCTCGTCGGCCAGCACGGCCTTCTTGTCTGCCACATTCACATTTACAAGCACCTGCGGGTATATCTTAAGCTCCTTGTGCAGCTCGCTCATGCTTCTGCCGCTCTCACACAATACATTCATCAGCATGATGCTCGTGAGTATGCCGTCCCCCGTGCGGGCATGATCTGAGAATATGATATGGCCTGACTGCTCTCCGCCTATGCTGCAGCCGTTTTTTGACATATATTCATATACATATTTGTCGCCGACCGATGTCTTTGCATATTCGATGCCCAGGTCATCCAGTGCACGATACAGGCCGAAATTGCTCATGACAGTGGTTACTACGGTATTGCCGGCCAGTCTGCCATGCTCCTTCAGGTATCTCGCACAGATATAAAGTATCATATCTCCGTCTACAATCTGTCCCTTTTCATCCACGGCGATGCATCTGTCCGCGTCTCCGTCATATGCAAACCCGCAGTCGCATTTGTTGTCAATGACGAACTTCTGCAATGCCTCTATATGTGTTGATCCCACGCCGTCATTGATATTGATGCCGTTCGGATCGTTGTTTATGACGAGAGCCTCGGCTCCCAGTCCTCTGAATACCGGCCACGCCGTATTCCATGCCGCTCCGTTGGCACAGTCAAGTGCTATGCGTCTGCCCTTCATGGATACGCCCGCCTCTGCCAGATGCGACATATATCTTGAGCGGCCCTGCGTATAATCCACGGCGCGTCCGATGTTCTCTCTTTGAGCATAGGCAAGCTCGCTGTATGTATCTCCCCATACCGAGAGATTTCCGTCCAGATAATCCTCTGTGAGGGCTATAACCTCATCCTCCATCTTCTCGCCGCGTCCGTTGAGAAGTTTGATCCCGTTGTCATAGTATGGATTGTGTGAGGCGGAGATCATGATTCCGCAGTCAAATTCATCCGTATAAGCTATATAGGAAACCGACGGTGTCGTGGTGACATGCATGACACATGCATCCGCCCCGGATGCTGTGATTCCTCCGACGAGCATGCTCTCAAACATATATGATGAGCGGCGTGTATCCTTGCCGAGTATGATTCTCGCCCGCCCCTCTATGCCGCTCTTCTCTCTGAGTCTGTTGTAATACCATCCGAGAAAGCGTCCTATCTTATACGCATGCTCCGGTGTGAGATCCCTGTTGGCCTCTCCCCGAAAGCCGTCCGTTCCAAAATATCTTCCCATTCTGTTGCCCCGATTCTTTTTACTTTCTTCGCCGTACAGTCCGTGCGGTGCAGCCGCATTCTAAAACTATTCCACTGTGACACTCTTGGCCAGATTTCTCGGCTTGTCTACATCCAGACCCTTGAGAAGCGCTGCATAGTATCCCAGAAGCTGCAGCGGCACTACAGCCAGCGAGCCTATAAAGTGCGGATCCGTCTTTGGTATGTAGAATACAAAATCAGCCGAATCCTCCATTCCGAAATGACCGTTGGAGGTCAGACCCATCAGGTACGCACCCCGGCTCCTGCATTCTGCTATATTGGACAAAGTTTTCTCATACAGTTCATCCTGTGTGGCGACAGCTATAACTATCGTATCGTTTTCAAGAAGGGATATGGTTCCGTGCTTCAGCTCGCCTGCTGCGTATGCCTCGCTGTGGATATAGGATATCTCCTTCATCTTCAGGCTGCCCTCAAGAGATATCGCATAGTCTATACCGCGTCCTATGAAGAAGACATCATGCACATATGCAAGCTTTGAGGCAAACCACTGCAGCCGCTCTTTCTCCTCGATGATGGTGCTTATCTTCTCCGGTATGGTCAGGATATCCTGTATATATTCGAGATATCTTTCCTCCTCGAGAGCTCCTCTCACCAGACCGAACTGCAGAGCTATCATGTATGTCGAAACAAGCTGCGTAGAGTACGCCTTTGTCGTAGCAACGGCTATCTCGGGGCCCGCCTGTGTGTAGAATACGAGGTCAGCCTCTCTTGCTATGGATGAGCCCACCACATTGACTATGGCAAGCGTCCTTAGCCCGTTGTTCTTTGCCTCGCGAAGTGCTGCAAGCGAGTCGGCTGTTTCTCCGGACTGGGATATGATGACAACCAGCGTCTTCGGATCCAGCACCGGCCTTCTGTATCTGAATTCCGACGCCAGCTCCACTCTCACAGGAAGCTTCGCCAGATCCTCTATCACATACTGTGCAGCCATGCCTACATGCCATGCCGAGCCGCACGCAACCATGCAGATGCCTGAGATATCCTGTATCTCGTCCTCTGTGATGCCCATGACACCAAGGTCTATCCTTCCGTCCTTTATCACCTGTCCGAGGGTGTCTCTGATGGCTCTTGGCTGTTCATGTATCTCCTTCATCATGAAATGCTCGAAGCCGTCCTTTTCGGCCGCCTCCGCTGTCATGCTGATCTCAACAGGCTCCTTCTCGTATGCATCTCCGTTCAGATCATAAAATGTGGCACCCTCCGGAGTCAGTCTGGCCATCTCGAGATTATTGATATAGCATACTCGATTGGTATGCTTGAGGATGGCCGGCACATCCGATGCCGCGAACATCTCGCCGTCACCTACGCCGACTATGAGCGGACTGTCCTTGCGCGCCACCCAGATCTCTCCCGGATGATCAAGGAACATAAACACAAAGGAATATGACCCGCGCACACGAACCATGGTCTTGGCTATGGCATCCACCGGGCCGATTTTGTACTTTTTATAGTAATAGTCTACAAGCTTTATGGCCACCTCTGTATCAGTGTCGCTATAGAACTTGTAGCCATGGCTTTCAAGCTTTTCCTTAAGCTCCTGATAATTTTCTATGATGCCGTTGTGAATGCCGACTACCTCGCATGTCACATTGCCGGAGCCCGAGCCTTTTATGGTTCCCGAAACATGAGGATGCGCATTGATCTCGGTCGGAGCTCCGTGCGTCGCCCATCTTGTGTGCCCTATACCGCATACGCCCTTTACCGCATGTCCGTCGTCGGTCTTCTCGCTCAGATTTTTGAGCCTTCCTACCGCCTTGACCACCTGAAAATCATTATCATCCGCATCATATACGGCGATGCCGGCCGAATCGTAGCCTCTGTATTCAAGCTTGCTCAGTCCCTCAAGGATGATAGGTGCCGCCTGCTGCGGTCCGGTATATCCGATTATCCCGCACATATTATGTTCCTTCCTTTCCGCTGTATGCTATCTTTCAAGACTGATCTCCTCAACCCTGTCGATACGCACATCTCCCATAAATATATCCGCAACCTTATTGAAATTGCCCGTTCTTTCCGTCACATATACGCTGACAGAGCCGCCCGATGCGCCGGCCTCACAGCACATATCATGCTCCTCTAGATAGCTCTTGAGCATATCGGCGGCCTCCTTGCCTGACTCTATCACCTCGGCATCTCCGATATGCTTTTTTATCGCATCCTTGATGATGGGAAAATGCGTGCATCCCAGTATATAAGTATCCGCGTCAAACGGTATGACCGTCGCCAGATAGTCCTTTATGATCTCATTGAGAGCTATATTGTCCTTGTCCACATATCCGTTCTCAACCAGAGAAACCAGCAGCGGACATCCCTTTTCTATATAGTCTATATCCGGATCTGTCTCCAGAAGCTTTTTCACATAGGATCTGCTGCGGATGGTTGCAGAGGTCGCAAGTATAGCTACACGCCTGTTTTCCGTGATTCCTGCCGCCTTCATGGCCGATGCGTCTATAACCCCCATCACAGGTATATCACCGGCACATTCTCTGACCTGCTGCATGGATGTGGAGCTGACCGTTCCGCAGGCTATGAGTATCGCCTTGACATCCTTCTCCAGCAGAAATCCCGCGTCCTGCACGGCATATCTTTGTATGTTTTTGTCGGATCTGGTTCCGTATGGCGCCCGAGCCGTATCGCCAAGATATATGATCTGCTCATCGGGCATGATCCTTCTGAGTTCCTTCACAGCCGTAAGCCCGCCAAGTCCTGAATCGAAGACCCCTATCGGTCTGTTGTCCAAAGGAATATCCCCTTCTTTCCTCGTTGAATGGCGATGTGTAAAATGCACAGTCCATCATAGGATAACACATACCCGCGATGTTTTCAAAACTTCTTTATTTTTCGCCATTTCATGATAATATAGCCTTGCTGTTGAAAGGACAGCCAAACTTATGAACAGTTCTGATATATCCGATATACAGTATAAGCCGCTGGAATGCACAGACCTTGCCTTATTCGCAAAGCTGTATGACCAGCGAAGCAATCTGAGCTGTGAAAGCTCGGTTCTCGACGGCTTCATGTGGCGGCGTGCGGGCAGCACTGTCTGGGCAGTCGTAAATGACGAATGCCTGCTGATGATCGAAAAGATCGACCATACATCCTACGCCGGAAGCCTTCCCTTCTGCCCGGAGGATAAGCTGTGCGAGTATTTTCTGCTTCAGCAGAGATATTTTAACGAGGTACTTCATCAGCCCCTTCAGATACTTTATGCCGACGAGTCCGGCAAGAATGTGCTCGAGAGCGCAGGACTTCTCGACGGATATGATGTCTCGGAGCGTGAAAACCTCGCGGATTATCTTTATGACGGCGAAACTCTCCGTACGCTTGCGGGACGCAAGCTCTCTAAAAAGCGCAATCACATCCACAAATTTGAAGCTGAATACGGCGGACGGTGGGAATATTGCACGCTGACTGCCGATGATAAGGATGAGGTGCTCGCTCTTTTTGATGAATGGGCAGAGATGACTGCGCAGGCAGACAAAAGTGCCGAAGAATACTCCGAAGCATCATCTCCTGTATCAGATACGGCACCGCAGACGGCTGAGACCGTAGAGGCACATGAGCCGTCTGATCCCGATCTCAATCCCGAGGGCGAGGAATACTCCAGAATGGAATACAACCAGTACGACCGCTACGGCAATGTAGAGCTCGAGCTGGAGCATGATGTGATAGTCGATCTGTTCAGCTGTCCTCAGTATCTGGATATAGTCAGAACCGGTGGGATTAGAATAGACGGAAGGCTCAGAGCATTCTCCATAGGGTGCTTCAATGCCTTCGACAAGATGGCTGTCATCAATATCGAAAAGGCCATCGGCGACATAAACGGACTGTATCCCGTGCTCAGTCAGCAGTTTCTGATTCACGAGTTTCCTGATGCCGTGATCGTAAACCGTGAGGATGATGCCGGAGATCCCGGACTGCGTCAGTCCAAGCTCTCTTACTATCCTTCGGGCTATGCCCGCAAATATCTCATCCGTCAGCGGATGCAGTGAGGTCTGCAGCTATGGTTAGATTTCTAGAAAGATCTGAATACGAAAAAACCCGTCCTCTCGCGCTGCAATGCTTCGGCAATGAGGACGGATTCCTGGATGATTATTATGCCGAGGAGGGTCTGATCTCACATGGCCGGATCGCCGTATATGAAGAGGACTCCCGGATACTGTCTATGGTTCATGTTGTCCCCATGCTCATGACAGCCAAAGAGCAGACGGTCTGTGCCAGCTATCTTCTGTGCGTAGCCACGGATCCCGACTTTCGCCACCGCGGGTACATGGATCGAATATTTGCCATGTTCCTTCCTGTACTTAAGGATGAGGGAGATGCCTACGCCTTTCTTTGCCCCGTAAACACCGCAATATACCGTCATCTCGGCTTCACATATGACTGGGTATTCGATCCTGTCTATACGGATCTTCTGCTGGCTGATGACGGACTTACAGTCTGCAGCACAAAGCTCCTGAACGCCGCAGACTTTACACCGCCGGAGCAGATGCGCGTAAGGCTCAAAGGCTCATCATCAATGTGATCTGCAGACCTGAACTGCATAGCGAGAGGCCGGCATCTTTCGACACCGGCCTCTCGCCTTATGATAAGACTGCATTTTGCACTGCGGCTGATCTTCCTTTAAGCTGCAAAGCATCAAGGTCTGCCGCATCGCGGATCTGCTTTTCCTGTCATCCCTCGATCATGATCGTCTTCTTCTCAGGCAGCTTTGCTGACTTCTTCGGGATACCAAGCTTCAGGACTCCGTCCTCAAACTTTGCCTTTACATCCTCATGCTCCACACCGTCACCTACATAGAATGTACGCTGCATGGCGCCTGAATAACGCTCCTGTCTGATCACACGGCCGTCCTTCTTTTCTTCCTTGTCCAATCCTTTGGCTGCACTGATGGTCAGATATCCGTTTTCAAGCTGAAGGCTGATCTGATCCTTCTTAAATCCCGGAAGGTCAATCTCTACCTCGTAGCCGTCCTCGGTCTCGCGTACATCGGTCTTCATGACACGGCCGGCATTCTTGCCGTAGAGCTGCTTGTCAACATTTGCTGTTTTTGAAAAATCATCCATCCAATCATCAAAGAAATTGTCTGAAAAAATACTGGGCATAAACATAAATCATTCCTCCTTATACTTTCCCTCTCCGGTCTTTCCTGCCGGAACCCGGGTTGTTGTTTTTTATTTATTTCTCTTGTTCTCTTTGTTCTATTTGTATTATAACAAGCAATATTTTAATGTCAAGCATTTTTTTGGTTACAGTGTCAAAACTCTATCTCCCACGACACGCTCGCGTGTCAGTGAGAGATAGAGTTTATGACACGCCTCTCAATGAGGATGAAGTGGGGCGAAAGCCCCACGAGAATCCGAATTGAGACAGGATTGTGGGAGTGCGAAGCGCGAAACAATCCGTGTAACCGGAAGTTCGGGTGCACCCTAATCTTTTTTGAAATCACAACGGACTTCATCCCGCTATTCCTGGCACAGAAAAGCAGGCCGTTCCGCGATGAGACCGGCCTGCCCTTGATACTGCTGCTTTTACTGCTTCTACTGCTTTTACTGCTTTTACTGCTTCTACTGCTTTTACTGCCTCTACTGTTTCTGCTGTTTTTACTGTATCCTGCTCCTAGTTTACCACGACCCCGTTGACCTCGACCTGCTCTCCGTCGATATCGACAACAATGCATCTTTTTCCGTCTATCACCTGCTCGCTCACCAGATGAGACTTGTCGGCAGCTGCTCTGACCGTCACGGATTCTGTCTTTACCTCGAACACCTTTCTTGAAACCACATTGTCCAGCAATATCGGACTCTCACGGGTCAGCTGGCTGTATGATTCCATGACATCATCCATCCTCTCATCGCTGATATCAATATCCTTCATGAGATATTTCAGCTCGCCCGCTCCGATCTCGATCACTGCCTTATCGTCCTCGGTCTCCTCCTTCATCTGTATCAGATTCTCATTTATCTCACGCACGGCATCAAGCTTGAGCTCATCTCCCAGCGATGACTCCAGCACGGCAGCAAATGTATTCTTCTGCTCACATGCCGGAAGCGGCACCGTACATCCGAAGAGATTCTGAATCATCTCTCCTCGAAGATCCTTTGCATTCTTTGAATAAAGCAGCATGGCATGTATATCCGTTGATCTGTCATTAAATGCCGGAAACAGCAAGGCATATGCCGGCATTTCCACCACCCAGTCCCGTATACGGTGTGAGAACTCTCTGCTGGCCTCATCATAGCTCAGCGCGGACTTTGAGAGCTCTACCGGACAGATCACACACTGCAGAAATCTGTACACCTCATCCGAGGCATCCTCCAGCAGCATATCGTCTGCGGTCTTCCCGGGGATATCATAGGCGGCAAGGCTTAGAAGTATCAGATAGTTGCCGCTCATCTCAAAGCTTTCTATAAGCGCATCATAGAAACTCTCCAGCTCCGCATCATCCTCCAGCTGCGTATCTCTCAGGCGCATCAGTCTCTGGTGCATGCTCCCGTCCCCCTCCGAGGACAGGGGAAATTCGACATTTACTATGCTCCTCCCCAGACTGCCGCTGATACCTCTTTTCAGAATCTCCAGATACTTGAATACATCCTCCTCGTTCAGCGCAAAAAGCATCTCCTTGAAGACAGCCTTTTTATTCTTTTCTCCGTCTACATAGCAGCCTGCTATACGGCTTATGGCGGAGGTCTCCGGCTTATACAGACGCCTCAGCTCCGTCAGCTCTTTTTTATTCATGCAATACCTCTGTCATATCTTTGCTATGGACTTGGCCAGTGCCGTCTCATTGGGAGCGGTCACTCTGTTGCGCGTGATCTTGACCTTTGGTCCGAAGCTTTGAATCATCAGAATATAGTGGGCTACCTGTTTCTTCTCATGAACATCGGAGTCGATGAAATTGTACGGGTTTTGTGCAATCGTCTGAAGCTCACCCGGTTCAATCGCCTTGGCATTCTTCTTTATTCCTTCTAACAGTGCCTTTGACAATCTTCCGGCTATATAGTCAAAGCATCCGTTCTCGCTCGTGAAGC
>CAVIJY010000039.1:0-17666 GCA_963643215.1 Lachnospiraceae bacterium
AGAACGGCTCTGGCACGCCATGTTTCATATTTATTCACTCTGTATGTCTCCTTATTCTTGCCAATCGCGGGCTGCTATCAACACCTTACGCTGAGCAGCTGGGTTCTGCCGTGTATCCGGATCTCGGTTGAGTCGGCGGGCACGAAGATGCAGTCCCCCCGCACAAAGGGCAGCGCCTCCTCATCAAAGAACAGTACTCCGCAGCCTCCCACGCACAGCAGTACGCGAAAGCTCAGCGAATCGCTCTGATAGGGCACCATCGCGCGGCAGCGCTCTGTATTGACCAGAAGCCTCTCCGTCTCAAAATATTTGCTTCTGACCAGCAGCTCTCTCGCGCACCCCGGCGTATAGCGAAGTATACGCATAGGCTGCCTTGTCTCCTCATCGGCATTCAGGTTGGCAACGGCCAGCGCCTTGTCCACATGAAGCTCACGCCTGTTGCCCTGAGCGTCCACGCGATCATGATCATACAGCCTGTATGTAAGATCCGAATTCTCCTGAATCTCCGCCAGCAGACAGCCCGCGCCTATAGCATGTATGGTTCCCGAATTTATCATAAATACATCATCGGGATGAGCATCGACCTTGCGCACCAGATTGTCCATGGTGCCGTCCTCTATAGCCTTTCTGACGGTTTCCTTCGTCGTGCTGTGCTCCATCCCCAGCATGATCTTCGCGTCCTTTTCGGCATCGATGATATACCACATCTCCGTCTTGCCGAGCTGTCCGTTCTCAAAGACAAATGCATACTCGTCCGAGGGATGCACCTGTATGGACAGCGTCTCCTTCGCGTCTATCAGCTTTATCAGTATGGGGATATCTCCGTCACCCTTCGGGTGCGTTCCGATATACTCCGGATGCTCCTTTATCACCTCCGGAAGCGTCATCCCTTTCATCTCGCCGCTTGCGACTATACTCGGTCCCGCAGGATGAGTCGAGCACTCCCATGTCTCGGACAGCGGATGTATCTTCAGATCCTTGTTGAAATCCTCATTGAGGCGATTTCCGCCCCAGAGCGTACTCTTACCGCACGGCTTCATCAAAAATGGCTTGTTCATAGCATTACTCCAATGTATACCGCATCTTGTCATCCGCGCTGATATCCTTGCCCAGCTGCACCTCTATCAGCTCCAGATCCGTCTCGGCCTTCACTACATGACGGCAGCCCGCCTGCATCGTGATGACATCGCCCGCGCTTACCTGCTGCTCCATTCCGTCCACGATCGTCACCCCGCGGCCATTGGTGATCACCCATACCTCATCGCGGTTCTTGTGGCTGTGATAGTTCATGCTCTCTCCCGCCTTCATCGTCACCTTGGCGGTCAGAGATGTATGATCGGAATCAAGTATGCGGAAATCCCCCCATGCCTTTTCCGCGAACATGATCGGATTGTCTATATTTTCGATATAAGGCTTTATCTTGCGTGACAGATTCTTGTCCGATACAAGTATCCCGTCCGGGCTCGCCGCTATGACCGCGTCTCGTATGCCCATCGCGAGGACCGGGATGCCGAGCTCATTGACGATGTTCAGATTCTCACAGCCCTCGCCGACGGTTCCCTTGCCGATAACCTTGTCCTCTACTACATCGGACAGAGTATTCCAGGTACCTACATCCTCCCACTTGCCGTTGAAACGCATCACCTGCAGGCTGTGCTCCTTCTCGACGATAGCATGGGCAAAGTTGTCATTGGCCAGCATGGCAAACTTGTTGTAGAGATCATAGTAATCCGTGAAGTTTATCAGCTCATGCGCCATCTTCAGGATATAGCCTATGCGAAATGCATACACTCCCGCATTCCACAGTGCGCCGTTTTCGATATATCCTTCCGCCTCCTCACGGGTCGGCTTCTCCTTGAAAAACCCGACGCCGCTCACTGCTCCGGCCGTCTGAGGTATGATATATCCGTATTTATCACTGGGATATGTCGGATTGATGCCCAGCAGGACGATATTCGCCTCCTGCTTTTCGGCCTGGTCATAGACCTTCTGCAGCATTTTAAAATAATCCTCACCCGCATAGGTATCGACCGGGCATACAACCACTATCTCGCTGTCAGGCATGCACAGCACATCATGCATATATGCCATAGCAAGAAAAACCGCCGGAAACGTGTCTCTGCGCTCCGGCTCTATAGATATCTTAACCTCGCTCCCTATCTGGTTTATGATGGACGGAACCTGCTTTCTGGATGTAGCGACAGTGATAAATGCATCTGGCTGCGCCTTGCGTATCCCGCGGTACATCCTCTGAAGCATCGATTCATAGGTTCCGAGATCCGATCTGAACATCTTGATAAACTGCTTGGATCTGACCTCATTGGAAAGCGGCCACAGGCGCTTGCCTGAGCCGCCCGAAAGCAATACTACATTCATCTTGTTTCTCCTGTATATATCTGCCTGTTCTGTGCTGAGATGATGACCCGGGCTGACAGCTGTCATCATTCCGATCCGTATCGCTGTCACATATCTGTAAATGTGAACTTTACGGCTGAGTTCCACTAAAAGTTCTATGTGCCGGTTGTGAGACTCTCGCTGTCAAATACTCATGGGAGAGTCCCTGCGCAGCTACGGCAGCCATTCGGGTCTATCAGATTATACTACACATTCATGCGGCTTTCATCATTTTCAACTTTACCGTGTCACCGCTCCTCCGCATTGTTATATATTCCTTCTCGGAAACTTCTCGTATCTATCGCAGATTCTCTTAATAATGTCAAACCCGCTTCGCTCTCACAATACACCGCTTATCGCAGAACGCGATGCCATATGCGACTACATTTTTGACACCTTCGCCGCGCAGTGCGTCAGCATAGCTTCTATCCTCAATCTGCCGCAGCGCATCATCACAGGCCGCGTCAAGAGCCGCCTCAGCCTTTGCGACCTTGATCTCGATCACGAAGCCCAGCTCACCGTCATCTCGCTCCACGGTTATATCGCTGCGTCCGTTCCCGCTCTCGCGATTGGATCTCACTATCCAGCTGCCGCAATTGCCCAGCAGTGCCAGAAGAAATCCGTGATAAAAGGATTCATATGCATCATGAAAGCTCACCGTATACCGCAGCTGCTCATACATCAGCCGCTCTATCGTGCTTGTATCACACGCTTCAAACGCTCTGTACAGCTCCGACAGGCTGTCGGTCTCGGCCGACGCTTTATCATTAAACCACGCAAGCACCTGCTTCTTATATATCTCGCATATCTCGCGATTGGGGATACGCAGAGTATAGCTTTCACTGTCAGGAGTATCCGTGATTGTCAGATACCCGGTCATATAGAGTAGGCTCCAGAGATTGTTGATGTCACTGTCAATCTCACTGTGTGTCAGCTGCTCATTGACCTGCTTTGAGATTGTCTCTCCTGCAATCAGCCGTTCTATCTCCCGACGTGCTGTCGCACTGTTTGAAGATCTGTCTATCAGCCCCCTGACCATGTCATTGCCGCTGGTATTGATCCAGTAGGCCTTCGGCTCAGCCTCCGGGTCGCTGCGCAGATCGTAGCAGTAGTTGATCATATCCCACGGACAGTATACATACTGTTCTCCGAAGCGATATCCGTCGTACCACTCCCGCGCATCGCCGTAGCGTTCCTCCGCGCCGTAGTCGGCCAGCATCCGCTTGACCTCATCGTCCGTGAAGCCGAAGTACTCATCGAACTTCATATCGGAGATGGAATGCACTCTCAGGTTGTTGAGACCTGTGAATATGCTCTCCTTCGATACCCTAAGACAGCCTGTCAACACAGCAAAATGCAAACTTGAGTTGGTCTTTAATGCCGCTCCGAACATGGATCGTATCAGATCTATCATCTGCGGATAGTAGCCGTGCGCGTATGCCTTATCAAGCGGTACATCATACTCGTCTATCAACAGGATGACCTTCTGGCCGTAGTGCTTCTCAAGAAGTGCGCAGAATGTCTGCAGGCTCGACTCAATATCAGCCCTCGTGTCCCTTTCTTCAATGATTCTCAGATAAGCACTGCGCTCTTCGTCAGTAATCACGGCGCTGTTTCTCACTGCGCTCAGTCTCTGAGCCTCATTTCTGATGAGCACCCGCAGGCGGCTATATGCATCCTCAAATTTCAGCCCGTCCACGCCCTTGAGCGATATCGACGCCACCGGATACCTACCCATGTACCGCTCACACAGCGCCTTGTCCTCGGATATCTTCAACCCGTCAAAGATGCTCTTATCCCCGCCTATCTCGAAGAAGCACTTGAGCATGCTCATGTTCAGCGACTTGCCGAACCTGCGCGGGCGCGTGAAGAGATTGACCTTCGCCCAATTTGCCAACAGCTCGGAGATCAACGCCGTCTTATCAACATAATAAAAGTCCTCTGTTATGATCTCTCTGAAGTCCTCTATCCCTACAGGGAGCTTTCTCGTGTCCATAGAATCATCCTCCCGCTAAAGCTGCTCTTCCTTCGTCACTATCCTGCAGTATAGTTTTCAAATGTTCAACTTCTTTTTACAATCCGCGTTATTCGAAACCTTCGCAAAAATGCGAGGTTTTTTCGACTTTCATACGCAGAGATAAGTACTTACATTTTAATAATCGTATTGTCTTTAATAAAATAAAGGGATAATAAAAGCAAAAAAACATTGGAATTATATATCCCATTATTTTTTTATTTGAGCATTTCATGATTTTATTCATTTGACCTAAATACATATCTTCAGCAATACGAAGCTTTTTGATGTTATGTACTCATGGGTGAGGGTTTATTTTTTACTTTTTACCCGATCTGACAGCATCTGGAATTTCTGAAATATGTATTTCTTTACTCTATTCTCATCGCTGATTACTTGCGTTAATGTTTCTGGGTATCCACTTCCGTCAGGTAAAAATCGCTTGTAATTTAAAATATTTACGCAGTCCTCGTCATAAACTGTATAAAAATCAAAAGCTCTCGAAAACTCGCTTGCAATTTTCACAGGCTCTACAGATTCAGAATTAAAGATGATCTGGAACATCTTATGAAATTCCACGCTATCGTAAATATCATCTATCACATATTTATAAGGATGTTCATAACTGTTTTTTCGCAATATATTGTGGATTTTCTCTCCAATTACTTCATATGGCGTAGAACCATCCTCAGATTTTCTTACAGCCCTGATTATATCCTCTTTGCTAATATTGTATTGGGTCATTATAATATCTGCATCCTTTGGGGTTTGAGGAGTCAAGTCGCGAATCAATTTGTCTTGAGGCTTTTCATTTTTCTCAACATAATTGCAATAGCAAACATCAATATCCTTATCAAGGCCATCTATATAATTATCAGACACAAGAACATAAAATTGAAATGTACTAAAAAGTTCGATATAAACATAAAGATGTTTCCCATTATTGAACAGTCTCAATGCATGAAACACTCTTTCCGGCTCTATTGCTTCCATAGCTGCATCGAACAAGGTCAGCGGAAGAAATGGGATAATTATCGGCTTCTCCAGCAGCTTTTTACTTTTTACATTAAAAAGCCTGTCCATGGCTGCTGGATCAATGTTGTTGTGTGCAGCAAAATTAAATGCAATCTTGGCCATTCCTGTTTTAAATGCATCATTATCAAGCTTGAACTTGTACCCTAGAATGGTCATATCCGGATTCAGTTTTTTACCAACATACCTGTTATCTGTATCTCTTATCGTCCATGGCTTTCCGGATTTAAATTCAACATTGTATAGATTGCCTTTTGTATCGTACACAAGTCCCGAATATATTGAGCCTTTTGTTTTTCGAGATTTATGGATATCCAGCTTTTCAACAAAAGGAACAAATATATCAGTAAAAGACTTGTCTTGAATAGTTCCATAGCTATTATTGCACTTTTTACAATATAAATATTCGTCCTCTAGGATACCGCCTATTGCATTGTGTATTATATGCTCTCTAGATTTATTCTCTTCCGTTATCTCGTCACCACATAACTTACAATAATGAGGCATGCTTCAATTGCTCCTTGTTATCTGCATTAACCTTTACTCCGGCTTTAAATTACTTCGATATTTATCTCGTCATATAAATTATGTAATAGAAAATGGAGCTTGCTTTAGAAGCACTCCGAGGGGGCGATCGTCTTAAGCCACCGGCTATACTCTCTTTGTATCCCTTCTGCTAGTGCGCCCGAATCTCCTCTTGCGACATAATGATTTTCTTCATTCTCTTCAAACAGCTCCCTATTAGCTTCACTGTCTCCCAAAATCACATGTTTTCCCATGGTCTTATATATATATGTCTTTCCGGCTATGGTTCTGTTTGCCTTTCCCACAGTACCGCTAAAATGTCCTGCAAGGCATAGATCTGCGTATGATATATGTCTTGCCAGCTCTTGCTGTGACAACCAGTCTATACAAGTGACAGTGTCCAATGCCTTTGTTTTTCTATGTTTTTTTTCAACAGGACCTATAATCACAAAGTGAATGTTCTTCTGATCCTTCAGTATGTCTATTGCATCAAAGATAATCTCTACGCCCTGAACCGGAAGTATCGATCCAAAAAACACCACAAGAAACTTTCCGCGC
Organism: Lachnospiraceae bacterium; assembly: GCA_963643215.1. Classification (GTDB taxonomy): domain Bacteria; phylum Bacillota; class Clostridia; order Lachnospirales; family Lachnospiraceae; genus Darwinimomas. Next base: position 6,524 of record CAVIJY010000039.1, read on the forward strand.
CATACCTCTGGTCGTTCAAATTCCATAGGATAATAGTACGCAGTATCTGCCTCCAAATACAGCGTTTTTACCTTCTCTATCGCAAGCTTAAACTCCTGTTCAAAATACTTACCATGTGTCCTAGTGTCGCTGATCACATAGGTTGCCGGCTTCACAGTTGCCTCGTCAATTTTATGCAGAATACTCGCTGCCAAACTTCCTGCCCTGATCTTCTTTCTATCGTCCACCAATGTATCATAAACAGATATAAAGAAATCTACTATCAATGTCTTGTTTTTTAGCTTCCAACCCCATATAGGCAATATCATCTGCGCCATAAAACCTATAAATATGATATCGTATTCTTGGATATTCGTTTTAAGAAGCTTTTTATAAATGTATATAATCCTCGCGTAATATGTGCTTTTATCAGAGCAAACTATCGTAACTGCCTCAGCGTAGGTCTTTATCAATTTAATTTCCTGTTGCAGCCGAATATAGTTTTCATTCTTAGTTGCTATGTAGAGTACTTTTTTATCTCTTATTGCTGCGATGATCTCTGACATATCATCTGTGCGTAATTTTCTGTCACCTTCCATAAAATATGAGCCTTCAACCATGCGTACTAAAAAAATGTTTTTCTGTGGTGTTGCTTCTTATTCGTTAGCGTATTTTTGCTTCTTATTTTAATCGTTCGCGTATAATGTCCCATAAAACCAGAATTATCTAATCATATGTATTTTTCTCATCTTATCCGAAAGAGAATTGTGTTTTAAAACCATCATCCATAGCAAAGAACCATATATTCCTGCCAGCAAATATAAGATCCACCACCCCCCCCGAGCATCGTACACCGGAAATGAAGTGATGGCACTAAACGAGCCCCCAATTGCTATGATCTGAATCACAATCGCAATCCTAAATGCCAAAAAATGCCAGATAACGATATCAATAGAATTCTTTCCTAAATATATCAAATGCTCAACTAAAGCACTCTTTTGTACGGCCATACATGCGGCTCCTGAAACATACAGCATAAAATATGTAGCCAAGTACGCTCCAACTACAAAAAGGGCTTTATTATCATAGGTGTTCTCTGCCAAATCCGACTTGAAAGCATTTGTTATCAGAATATATATGATGATAGAAGCAACCGATATAGGTATCTTAGCAACATGTTTTATATATGATTTAATGTGATTTTGATAAATATAACCCGAAGAATAAAACATAAGGCATATCAGAGTTCTGCTAATTCTGTAGGGGAAGGTAATCTGAAAGCCTATGATTGTAAAAATCATACTAATGATCATTACACTCTGATCGCGATATTTGCATTTTTTTAAGGCAGTCGCTAATACATGAACAATCACACTTATCCAAAACAAAGACGCCAAAAACCATGTTGCACCCAAAAAAGGAACTTTGTACACTGTGAGAACAATTTTCACTATGTCACTAACCGCTGTGTTTACATCCCAGTTATTATTATAATAAAGCAGGAAAAAGACTGGATACATAACCAGATTCCACCACCAAAAAGGTAAGAGTAATGAAGCGCCCTTTCTTAAAATATATTCTTTGACGGTTCTTCCTTTATTCACATATAGCATACCAGAGATAAAGAAAAAGAATGGCATATGGAATCCATTAATATAATTGGAAAATGGGCCATGTGCATGTGCCCACACAACCAATATAATCCCTATTCCCTTAGCAAGATCCAGCTCTACCCATCTTTCTCTCATCTCAATCTTTAATCCTCAATATGCGATCTCAAGTATGTCTGACTCATTACTTTTCAATATACTCGTCCTGAATCGGACTGATCCATGACTTGATTTTTTCTGTCTTGTCCGGCACGATATCCACAGCCGTCAAATGATTACACTGTTGCTTAAGCATCAAATGTCAGGCCGACACTTTCGCCATCATTTTCAATCATCTGGCTCAATACCGCAAAACCCTCGCTCAGAGGAATCGCCTTTGATGTCCAGTTTTTCAGAGTAAATAGGTTAGAAGGCTCATCAAATACATCAAATTCGTCAGTTCCATCAGTGATTTTCTTCAAGTAAAGCATTTCTACCAAATACAAGGCTCCCAGGATATTTAGTGCATTCCCCTGCGTTGCTTGTTTCAGCTGCCCATAGCGATTGTGCTTGATGTCTGTAAAAGCGCTCCACCACTGTAACGACTGCCCGGGCTGATTAATATCCCAATTCATAAACGGTTGTATTTCGATATCGTACTGCACATTGATTTTTTGCCGCCTTATATCCGGTATGTTGTTCAGAATATGCTGTGCATAGTCGGTAATCGTTTTTCGATCCGTTGTATTAAAACCGCAAAATTCTTTGAACACAGTATCCAACTCTGCGCCTATTGCCTGGATTAAAAGAGCATATCCGTTAGAAAATGCATCTAAATTGTCCTCATGCAGCTCTACAAACTCTATAGATTCAATAAAACGCCTTTCGAGCATTAAATAGTATTTCCAATGATTTTGGCTAAGTTCTTTTCTGTTCACATCCAGCCCCTTCCCTTGTAAAACCACCCAAACGGTTTTCATCTGCTTCGTCCCAAACCGTACCTTCAGCTTTAAAAACACATCCTCATTCTTTCATACATGTCGTCCAAATTTACTTCTGCCTTCCATCCAAGTGCTTCAAGCTTCGAAACATCCATTTTTAAAAAGCTCTCCGGCGGGTACAAATTGTTTCCAATCGTCCCTGCATCATCATTTGTTACCACAGAGATCTTTCCTTCGCACAGCTTATCTGCCACAAGCTGTGCCATCGCTTTCACTGAGCAGTATGTTTTTGGATTTCCGACATTGTAGACCTCACCGCGCTTACCATTGATAAGCAGCAGCAATATTGCACCCGCCGCATCCATGGCATAAAGATACATATTCTCCTTTGATCCGCTGGTATTCAACCGGATGTCCTCTTTATTCATCGCGCATCTTGCCATATAAGCAAATACCCGGTTGTCATCTTTTTTTACCCCGGGTCCGAAAGTTTGTGCCAACCGCGCTACGGTCACCGGTACGTGCTGTTGTGCGGCATAGGCACAGCAAAGACTTTCGGCAAATCTTTTTCCTTCCGGATAGCTGCTTCTTACAGATGATATGTCAAGATATCCCAAATCCGGCTCCTTCAGCATCTCTCGAGTTCTTATTTCACCAAAAACCTCCATGCTTGAAAGATACACCACTCCGGACACCTGCTTTTCGTATGCAAGCCTCAATATGTTATCAGTTCCCATCGCAATTGTTCGCATCGTGTCAACAGGATTTGATATGAAGTATTTACTGGCCGTAGGGCAAGCACAGTGAATGATGTAATCAACAGGAGTCTCTATCACAGGAAACATCTCAACACTGCCGCAGATGAAGCCGATTTCACAATCTGAATCAATCTGCTTTTGAAATAGTTGCTCTGCTCTCTCAACATCGCGAACAAGCGCCAAGATCTTTATTTCAAAATGTTTTGTCAGGCTATAGTAAGCCAATGCACTTGTCACCGTATAACCAACCAACCCCGTAGCTCCGGTAACAAGGATTGTCCTGCCTCTAAAGCTTTCCCATGGGATATAGCCGCATGTACTGATGCCATCAAGATCCTGTCTGAAAATCTCATTTTCAACCCACATTTTTAAATTACTCCTTATGGATAGTCTCAGGTCGGACTCACAGCCCAAAGATTTGAGAATTCTCCCGGGCATCTATAATTGCACGAAATATATAGAAATCTCCCGGAGTGGTTATCTTGATGTTCTCCGACGGCCCCTCTACTGTATACAGCTTCTCTCCATATGACTGCATCAGCGATGCCGAATCTATGAATTCTGCCCTTCCTTCAGATCTGGCCTTCATATGATTCCGGTATATCTTATCCAACACAAAGCATTGCGGTGCCTTTGCCATCTGACAGAACTTGCGAGGCATGATCTTTCCGACACTTCCATCCTCGGCCACCAGAGCTATAGTTTCAATAGCCGGTGAAACCGTGATTGCATTCCCATTTTCTTTTGCACATGACACACATTTCGCTATAGTATCAATATCAACAAGCGGTCTGACTCCATCATGTATCAGTACTATACTGTCCTCCGGATACATATCATGCGCTTTTGCTATACCGTTGAAAATCGATTCCTGTCCCGTTGCCCCTCCACGGACGATTGCTTCAACTTTTGTCAAGCGGTATTGCTCGACCAATTCGTTACAGTGCGGAATCCAATCTTCCAGCATAACCAGAATGATCCCATCAACGCATGACGCCTGCTGAAACAACTCCAATGTATAAACAAGGATTGGCTTCCCGTGAAGCTCAAGAAATTGCTTGGGTTTCGTCCTTGTATTCATACGCTGACCTGTCCCACCAGCGAAAATCACCGCCACATTCATACCGTCATTCATCCTTTCAACTTATGTGAAGCCATTCCGGCAACCGATTTATACTGTCACATGCTCACACAGTCAAACTCCACTGTACCTTACAAAACGAAGGAACTTTTTAATATTTTTCAAGCACTCTCCATTTTTCTGTTTTCAATATTGTACGATACTGATACTTAGATTCATTTACCAGATACATCTTTTCTTTGTTCATCACCAATATATCCTGATCATTAAATTTATAATAAACTACCCCTTTCGGGACAGAGTATTGCAGCGTAGTAGCCTGATCTGCTGCATAGATACTTAGATCTGATTTTTCACGGCATATCTCTATAATGTCGTCCTCAAAAATATTCTCATAGTAATCGCTCTTATTGTGTGCAATATCTGCAACATATATCCCTATAGTGCTCATCGTAAGGATCAGAAAAAAACATATCAGACATTTTTTCTGCTTTTTTATGGCAACGATTATCCCTGCGATGATAGCTGCAAAAGCTGCCATTTGGCAAAATTCGAGAGTGTCAACATAGCCATACCTGTAGTTTTCTTCCACCCAATGTGTAAACAGAGCTGCAACCACGGTGTTGTTCATTCCGTATTTTCCGCCAGCCAGCTCATCTGCTACATACCAGACTGTCACTATACCTATGGCAATGGTCACACATATGTACAGTATCTTCTCCCATTTTTCAGACATCGCTTTATCTTCAAGCAACCCATATAGCGCATATGCATTGGACACAACAGAAATCCCAGCGTAGTATCGCATATAAAACCACATATCAGCTCTAGTTATATCCACCTCAGCTAAATCCGTGCCATTCCATGTTGTCCTGAACATAGCAATACAAAGTACCGATATTCCTACTATGTTTAAGACTATAAACAGCGGAATGATCATCTTTACCCAATCTTTTGTTCTGTATGAACATATGAATTGTTTCGCCAGCATAAAAAACGGTATCAGAAACAAGCCAAACGTACTAAGCTGACCGCACCACAGCCAACCAATCATTACGCCTATGAAGCTTTTAAGCAATGTGGCATTTGTTAACATTGACCTTAAACCGATCGTTATTGATTCCGACGATGTGTTGGCTGCGTCCTTGGTAAAATACACGGAATATTGCGGGCGTATCAAATATCTATGAACGCATATCAGTGTGATTGCAACGCAGATAAAGCACAAAGTTTTTTTCTTATACTCTGTCCCCTGCAAGCAGGCCAAGACCAAGCATATGATTTCTGCTATCAAAAGTACACACCCTCTGCTATTGCTGGCTATTGCGGCATAAGTAAAGAAGGCCATAAGTACCATGTGGCTGTATGTTGTCTTTTCCTTCGATAATTTTACAATAACATAAAAGCACACAGCGTAAGCTAAAACAATCATACCTTCTACCTGCACGCCCAAACTTGTATTAAAGGCCTGAAGGCTGCATGTGCTTATCACCGATATTACCGCTATGATCTTTTCGCTTTTGCTGTTCTCAAACAGCAAACCTAGTGATTTGTATATAAAGCAAGTAGCTGTTATATGAAGGATCGAGTTTGAAAGCAGCAACGCCTGGGTAAGCAGAAAACTGTTGCGATATACGAACGGCAGCTTGAATATCCAGCTGTAAAGCAGCGGCGCTATATACCCATAGTAATAATTAAATTTTCTCGAATGCATCCAGTCGAGGCCAGACCATTTTGCAGCTATCGCAACCGGTATGAACTCATCTGATGAAAATGAAATCATATGAATGGAAATATTGCACATGATATGTAGAGCAATTAGAAACATGACCATATAGATCATATATTTGTTTTCCGTCAAAAAATTCCTAAGTTTTCGCATCACATTCCTCTTTGCTTTAATCTGTTTACAAATATACCCAACGATTCTTTTTTTACAAAGCAGATTGCAACCATGCCTGCAATGAGTCCAAATCTTATAAAGCTCATATGATATCCAACCATCATGATTGCAGACATGATCATAAAAATAACTATTATCGCCAGCATTTGTCTGATATCAAATAACTGCTCTTTATATCTATTTTTTTTGCATACAATCCTCATAAACGCATAGTGGCACAATGAAAATGTAAGATAGCTGAATAATGTCGTATATCCGGCAGCCAGATATCCGTACATCGGAATGAAAATATAATTTAATATGATATTCAGTGCCGCGACACCTATTGAGGCAATTGATGTCAGCTTGCTTTCTTCAAAATAAAATTCAACATTAACAAAGGGCTGATAAAAAAACATAACCACAATGCTGGCTGCCAGTGGCGGTATGATCCATATTGCTTCACGATACTGCTGCGGTGCCACAATTGCCATTACCTCCGGTGCCAGTGCAATCAATATCAGATTTAACATTGCAACGATAGTCAGTGTCGTAGAACTTGCGACCGGTACAGAATTTATATTTCCGGATTTTATATTGGCATATAGCCATGGCTGCATCGTCTGGTTGATCGCCGAGCTGAAAATGGACATACATGATGACAATGAATACGCAACTCCGTATATCGCTGCGTTTGTGGCTCCGTCTATACTATTGATGATTATTCTGTCGGAACTGTGCAGTATCACCATGGACAAATAGTACGGTATAAGCGGTCCGTTAAACAGAAATGCTCTCTTCCAGTACTCCTTTCTGAAAAAAGCAAATCTCTTACGACAGTTTAGCCAAATAAGGAGCACAGCCTCCAATCCATGAACTGCCAGTCTTGCTCCGATTACCGCAGCTGTTTTGTTCTGTGCCAACATCGCTGCAGCAGTCCCGCATATCAGCGTCAGCGCACTAAACACAACAGTAACTACAAACAGATGAATATAGTTGTATTCCACGCGCTGTCTTACACTCCAGAATTGAATCGCCGGTATCGTGAACAGCAACCCGAATATCATAATCGTAAGTGAGGTATCAAGACCTGTGAAGCGATTAATCGCTTCGCGCGTCGATAGATATATGAGCATGGCTGCACCAGTGATTACAAGACTCAGGCACTGCATGGATGATGTGTATCCGTCCCTGTCTTTATCATATTTTGTCAGGCCAACTACATATCCGCCCCATCCGATCCTGAAAGTGCCCAATATTTCAAAAATCTCCAGCCACGACAAAAAGACACTGTAGGTCCCGTACTGTTCCGTAGTCATGATCCTAGTGTATATCGGAACTGCTAAAAACAGCACTCCTCTTTGTATGACATTGCATACCGTAAACCACAGCGTTGCTTTTAAAGGCTTTGACAATCTCCTGTATGACTCTAGGCAGTCAGTAATCATAGATTGTCCTCAAGAAACTTTTGAATATAGTGCTTATTCAGTTTTTTATACTGCTGTCTTATGGTATCATAGCTTAATTTTTGTATGTTTAAGACTTTTATCAAAGCATCATACAGTCGCCTTCCGTTGATCTCCGCCTCATTCAGCATATACTCTTCCATACCGGCCATCTTGGAGAAGTAGAGCAGCTTTTCATCCCATATCATGCCTATGAAAGGTATATCCAGCGCATATGCAGCAATACATGCATGGAGCCGTCCTCCAACAATGCCTTTATAATCACAGATAATTTTTAAAAGATCGCTGTCATTTTGCGGCTCTTTTATCTCAAGATTTTTGTTCCCATAAAGGCTCAACAATTTATACCCAAACTTCTTATCGTCCTTTAAGCCATTTGTAAACAGCTCCCATCTGATGCCGGATTCATCCAGCAGAAGCAGCAACTCACAATATGCTTTCAAAAGTTTTTCCTCTGAAAGCATACCTCCATAACGCCGAAACTGGTTCCCTTGTATCAGATTGATTCCTACAATATCGGCTTCTCTGTTGTGCCTGCAGCCATAAGTCTCCGGTATCCAGTATGCAACATCACCTACTCCCGCACATACTATGTCTGTCCTGATATGGTATTCATCCCGCAGCCTCTTCACCCCATACTGACCATCTCGAGTAGTTATCGCTTTGACGCAGCTCTTGTTCACTGTTTTTGTAAGATATCTGCACTTCCAATTGCTATCATCATATCTTTGGATATTGCACGCAGTGAACATTACCGGTATGCCGTGCTTTTCTGCAATATTCACTATCAAAGACTCATACGCCCATTGTTTCTGGGTTCCGTACTTTAAACTGCCGTTGGCAAACAGCAACGCGTCCACACCTGCCAGTTTTCTTTTATAGTATGATCTGCAGTCCACATTCACAGCCAATAGTTCAAGAATGGCGCCGATGCTGCATCCCTTCAGCAATTTAGAGGCAAGGAGTATTCCATAGTACACTCCTCTTCGTAAGAAACTTCTTTTTTCGTCTCCACCCTCAAAATCTATCTCTATGATTTCATAATCACCAATCGTTTTCACAAGATATTCATTGCATCTCACAATGAATGTGTCTCCGTAATTTTTCAGTGAAGCATATCCTGCTATGCCTATTTTCTTGCTCACTATGGCAACCTCAAAACTCCCTTTGAAAGACTATATCTACAAATCTGTTGATTATCAGGGCATATCCCTGCTATCCTTGTTTGATTTTCTCTATCACACGTTGAGCTACAACCTTCGATGCATGCCCGGTTTCGTTAAGCTTCACGCGCTCAAACAATCCTTCAGCATCCCTTTTGTAACGATCTTCGTCAAAATTCAATATATTACTTTTTAGCTCTTCGTTCGACTCAGCAAGCGGAAACGGCAGTTCCTTCAGTTCAAAATAATAATCGCGCTCCTTTTTGTATCTGTCTTTATCAAGTGCATACAAGAAGCACGGTTTTATTGCTGTCAGAAAATCAAACATACAGCTTGAATAATCCGTGATCAGCATATCCGCAGCAACAAGCAGCTCCTGAATATCATCATACTCGCTGGCATTGATGATTCTGTCGCCATATTTGATAAAGCCCGCAGCATCCTGCATATTATGTGGATGCAAACGAATCAGCATGATCCATCGTCCTCCAAATCGCTGTTCAGCACATTCTATAATCTGCTCATAATCCATGTTGAAACAGTCTAATTGCATATCATTTCTGTATGTTGGTGCAAAAAGGATCACTTTTTCTTCTTTTATCCCGAAATGGTTCCTTACCTTGTTTAAGTAAGGTGTTCTGCTTTCAAAAAAAATATCATTTCTCGGGCTACCCTGCTCTATGATCTCCCCTGTATATCCGAATGCCCGTCTGAATATCTCTGTGCACTGCCCGCTGTTTGACACCATCAGATCCGCATGCTGCGCATTGCCCTTTGCGAATTTTTTGTCTATAAGACTTATCTTGTCTTCTATGTCTCCATATACCTTTTTTAACCCATAGCTTCCGTGCCAGGTCTGAATATAATACTGTTTACTTCTTTTATACAGACCAGGCATTTTGAAATTACTATCTATCCATATCTTCGCTGTAACCAGCTCCCAGAGCATCTGCAGCGATCCGTATCTTACGAACCTTATTCCCTCTACTTCTTTTTCTTTATCCGGATTTTTTACAAGCCAAACTATATCGATGTTTTCGCCTGATCTCAAAAGTTCTCTTGTGATATACTTTGGGTTATCTGCATAGCGCTTTCCCTTCATGTTGCAGCACACAACCTTGTTTTGCTTCAAATGAAACAGACTCATGACTCTGCTTATAAAACACAAGGCAAAATCAGCCAAACAAAATACGATATAGATTCCATATTCAAATATCTTACTTCTGGCCACCAATTGTTTTAGTGTCTTCATATTGTTTTATTATTGTTTTCCTCAAGATCTACGACATCCTCGTCCTTGATCTCCATCTTTCTTACTCTGTACTGCACATCCTGAAGGATTCTACGGTTTGCCGATATCAGGTCGGACAGCATGCCTATCATGATAGTTTGGAATCCCAGAAGGATCAATGTTGACATCAGGATAAGTGATTGCACATGACCGGCTGCTCTCCCTGATGTCATAGTCACAAGAAATCTGATGCCAAGCCCCATGCCTATGATAAAGAGTATTACTCCGACAGAAACAAAGAATTTCATCGGTCTGTACATTAGCGTTGATCGGATGATGACTGAAGCAGAGCGTTTCATGTATTTCCACATGCTGCTGAACAGCCTTGACGGTCTGGTTTCACCGTTTGTTCTGATGGGAACAGAGGTCATGGCGATACGCTCATGCCCTGCCTGAATGATTGTCTCTAATGTGTATGTATACTGATTGATGACATTGAGTCTCAGTGCTGCCTCACGCGAATACGCTCGAAACCCGCTTGGCGCATCTGGTATGTCGGATCCGCTGGCTATACGAACCACCCAGCTTCCCAGATGCTGGAATTTTTTCTTTTTCCATGAAAAATGCTCTGTTTCGTCAATCGGTCGCTCCCCGATGACCATATCAGCCTTTTTTTCGATGATAGGGCGCACTAGCTTTTCTATGTCCGCTCCATTATATTGATTGTCCGCGTCAGTATTGACGATGATATCAGCGCCAAGATGCAGGCATGCGTCTATTCCCGCCAGAAAGCCATACGCCAATCCCTTGTTACGGCGAAATCTCAAAACATGATGGACACCTATCTTCTTGGCAACCTCCACCGTTTTGTCATTGCTCCCGTCATCGATAATCAAATACTCAATTTCGTCGATCCCGTCTATGTGCCTCGGCAAATCCGCAATCGTTATTCCAAGAGTTTCTTCCTCGTTGTAGCACGGGATCTGAATGATCAGCTTCATTTCTCATAACCTCAATGTCCGTAAATATCAACATTATATATATATATATATA
>CAVIJY010000040.1:0-16890 GCA_963643215.1 Lachnospiraceae bacterium
TTACTTCCAAACTTTCATCTTCAAGACAACGCGCAGTATATCACAAAATACCTTTTTAAAATATCTTCATTGCTATGTTCGAGTGGATGTGCTCCGGTACATTTAGCCGCACTTAAACAACTCGGGTTTTCGTTCAAACGCTTTATTTTAAATGCCTAAATGGCATGGCTTTCAAAACCAATAGTGTATTGACGCTCTTTATAATTGTCTTAAAATAAGCGAGTGTTGTTTTGATTTTTCGACAATTTGCTCATTTAGCGAAATATTATTTGTATTTTAAGAAATATTTCATATGCTTTACGCATTTTTAGAAGTTTGTTTCGTGAAAGCTAAAGTCGCGTTAAATCCCGGTTAAATGCTGCTTATTCCGTCGCAAAATCAATCAAAAACAAAAGGGGGATATTACTTTATGGATCTTTACATCGTATTGGCGATCATGGCGTTTATGGTCGTCGGCTTTCTGCTGAACAAGTGGCCGTTCGGTCTGACTACCATGACCTGCTGCGTGCTGCTTGCACTCACCGGCGTATTCAGCATATCTGAGGCATTTGCGGGATTCGCAAACAAGACTCTCGTGCTGCTTGTGGGCATGTTCGGCATGGTTTCGGCATTCCAGAAAACCAGCGTCGTAGACAAGATTCAGGCGCAGATGCTTCGTCTCAAGGGCAAGAGCGGTATGGCCCTTGTAATCGGCCTTTATGTGGTCGTGATTGCACTGGCATGCTTCATGCCTACCACCGCCAACATGGTTGTCATGCTGATGTTTCTTGTTGCTCTCGGCGATTCAGGAGAGGTCACGCCGACACGTATGACCATTCCGCTGCTGGCCATGATCGCAATCTGGGGATCAAAGCTTCCGCTCGGAATGGGCGCCGCATCGCATCTGAATCTTAATGCCCGCTATGAGGGTATGCTGCCCGAGGGCTCAGAGGGTATGCTTCTTGATCTTGCCACACGCTTTAAGGTCATGATCGTTCCGTGCATCATCCTCACCATATACTGTCTCATCGCATGGAAATGGCTTCCCAACAAGGCGTTTGACGCTTCCAAGCTTGAAGGCAAGAATGGCAAGAAGAAGGAGAAGACAGCCCTTCCGCAGTGGCAGGAGAATCTCATCCTCGGACTGTTCCTTGTTGTCATGGTTTCACTGCTGTTCGGCAGCAAGATCGGCGATTACATGTATCTTGTTCCCGTAACCTGCCTTCTTATCATCACATTCTCCGGCTGCATGAGCGTTAAGGAGACTGTAAGCGCCATCACTATCGACTCTGTGTGGATGATCGCCGGTGTTCTGGTAGTGGCTGACGCACTCGGCAAGTCCGGTGCGGGAGATGTCCTCGGCAATGCCATCCTCAAGCTCCTCGGAGGAAACCCCAGCGGAATACTGGTTATGTTTGTTTTCGCTACCGTCACCATCGTCATGACCACATTCATGTCAAACTCCGCCACAAGCAATGTTCTCATCCCGGTAGCCGCATCTGTCGCTATCGCTGCCGGCTGGGATCCCAGAGGCCTGGTGCTTATCGTTTCCTTCTGCTCCGGCTGCGCCATCGCGTTCCCTTCAGGCTCTCCTGCCTGCGGTATCGCGTACGCGTCTACCGGCTACAAGCTCAGCGAGACATTTAAGTTCACCATACCCTTCATCATACTTGCGGTAGTCAGCATAGTATTCAGTGCAAATTTCTTCTGCCCTATCTATGGCTGATATGTCATACTGTTAAATACCTAAAATCACCGCATACCCCTCTGTCTTTACATAAATGTGGATCAGAGGGGCATGCCGCTTAAATCAAGGAGGTAAGCATGTCACTTCGCCCGCAGATTCCGGTTCGCACCGGAGAGACAGATGCAACACTGTCATTTATCCGCCAGATGGGTATCGAAAATGTCAGCCTTTCCTTAAAGCCCGACGAGATCACAGCTGAGGTGCTTAAGGCTCAGAAGGAAAAGCTCGCAGCCTATGGTATGACCATCTCCGATGTCTCCTGCAATGAGCTTCAGAAAAACAGAAGCATACATCTGAATCTTCCCGATCGTGATTATCAGATCGAGCGCTTCAACAATATGCTTTATGTGCTCGGTGATGAGAAGATCCCGTTCACATCCATCGCATGGCAGCCCCACGGCATCCTGCGCACCGATCACCGCGTAGGCCAGCACACAAGAGGCGGCTGCAGCGCATATTGCGATCAGTCCGAGATCATGGCTCGTCCCAATGCCGAGCCCCGTGAGTATACAGATGAGGAGATCTGGGACAACTTCGCTTATTTCATGGACAAGGTAGTGCCTGTTTCGGAAAAAACCGGCGTAAGGATGGCTCTTCATCCCAATGACCCGCCCATCGCCTGCATGGCAGGTATCCCGAGCCTTATCTACAGTATGGAATGCTACCGCAAGGCATTTAAGGCTGCCGGTCAGAGCAAAGCTCTCGGCATCAAGCTTTGCGTAGGATGCTGGCTTGAAGGAGGCGACGATTTCGGCGATATCATGTCCGATATCAAGGAGCTGTGCGACGATGACCGCATCCTGTGCGTTCACTTCCGCAATGTCGACAGCACACTTCCTGTCTTCGAGGAGGTTCTCGCAGAGGACGGCTATGCAGATATGTATGCCATCATGAAGCAGCTGGTCGCATGTGACTGCAATGCGGTCATCTCCATAGATCACGCCTTCAAGCCCATCGAAGGCTTCGGAGGCATGGCCGGCTCGTTCTCATATTCCACAGGATATATGAAGGGTCTCATCTATGCAGCTGAAAAAGAGCTTAAAAAGCGCTGATACAGCTTGATAGAACAGCAGGCGCCGGGTCTTATCAACCCGGCGCCTGCTGCTGTGATTGCATATTTATCATGTTACTTCAGTATAGGCGTGATGAATGATGCGATCAAAAGAATCAATGCTCCTCCTATCCTTGATGAAATCTGTGCAAAAGGCATGAGATTCATTCTGTTTGCTGCACCAAGTACAGCTACATCTCCTGAGCCGCCCGCATTGGCCATACACAGACCGGCCGTGATGCCCGATTCTATAAAGTACATCTTCATTATCACTCCGCCCAGTCCGGCTCCGACAGCGGCAAGCACAGTTACCACAACCGTGATCACAAAGTAAATCGGATTTGAAATAGCCGCTATGACTGTTGCCAGATCCATCGATGCAAAGCTTACGCATACCAGAATCGTGGGCACACCTATATACGAAATCAACCCGTACCAATCGCCTGCCGCTTCTTCCATCCGCTTCGGAACTATTCCCGATATCTTCAGAACCGTCGCCGTAAGTATCGTCCATGCATATGCATGAACTCCGGAATATATGAACTTGCTGCACAGGCGCCCAAAGATATAAAGAGTTCCTGACATCATCAGACCGATACCGAGATTGACAAATGTAGCCATCTCCTTGCCATCGTCCTCCTTTGCCTCATATATCTCTCCCGTTCTCATCAGAACGCCATTGCCGTTGAATGTCTTGCCTCCAAAGCCTGACTTGCCGAGCCCGTTTAGTATGGCTCCCATGAGGATGGCGATGATATTGGCAACCGTAACCGCAGGCATCAGCATGGAAAGTATATCACCTCCCGGAATCGTATATCCATATCCTTCGTAGATGCTGGCAAGAGGAATGGCGCCTGCTCCGATACCGCCTCCCATGATGGGAATCGCTATATTAAGTATCGCCGCTCCAAATCCATACCCGCTGATCATCCCGATGATGCCGGCGCCCAGAAATGAAACTATGATTCCCAGGATAAGCGGGATCGCATAACGGCTTCCCGCATTTATCAGAATCTTGCGATCCATGTTGAGTATGCTTCCGGTGATAAGGGAGGCGATAAAGTACTCAATAAATCCCATAGTTCCTGTATAGAACACCTCTGTAGACTCAACTATCGATTCCGGCAGCACCCCTGCGTAAACCAGCAGTGTAGGCACAAAAAGGCACAGCAGCGATGGTCCTCCAAGCATGCTCAGATATTTATTTTGATTGCCTATCCATGTAAGCAGGAACCCGATCGACATGCAAAATGCCCAGCCGGTGAGAAAATTGTTCGGTGTGCAGCCCCAGCACACTCCGCCGACTATCACAGCCGTCATGATCATATATATGCCTATCGGTATGCCTGCTATTCTAAGATTTCCGTCCTTCATGATTTATCTCCTGTAGTTTTATCTGATAGTTTTCAGCCTTCGACCTTGTATATCCGATCCTGAACCTTGCCTCTTCTGTCAAGAACCTCTGCAACAACTACATCGCTCTTTCTTACAACAGGTCTTGGAACTCCGTTGATCCTGTCTGACATTTGCTTAAGCTCCGTGATATCTATAACCGGTATGCCTGCCTTTACGAGCCTTTCCCTCAGCTCGGTCCTTGCTGGATTGACAGTTGCACCGTACTGAGTTACCAGAACATCAACGCTCGATCCCGGGGTAGACACCGTAGTAACCTTATCAACTACAACCGGCATCCGTGCTCTGCTCAGCGGAGCTACGATTATCGTGAGCTTTGCGCACTCGGCAGTATCAGTATGCCCACCGGAGCCTCCTATTATGTACCCCAGAGAGTCTGTATGAACATTTACATTGAAGCTCAGATCTATCTGCGTAGCGCCCAGAACAACTACATCCAGTGAATTTGCCACCGCGCTCTTGGCTGTCGGACTCGCGTAGTGGCTTGCGGTGATCTCCTGATGCGCCGGATTGGTTCTGAGCGATTCAACCGCCTGCAGATCAAAACACTGGACATCCATGATTGCCTTGAAATAGCCCTCCCGCAGCATATCAACCATATATCCGGTGATCCCTCCCAGAGCAAAGCTTCCGTGGATTCCTTCCTTCTTCATGATATTTTTCAGGAAATCCGCTGTTGCCAGACTCGCACCTCCCGCGCCGGTCTGAAACGAAAATCCTTCCTTTAAATATCCCGATGCTGCAATCGTCTTAGCTGCATACTCGGCGATTCTCAAGGCCACAGGATCCTTCGGCATCCTCGTCGTGCCGGATACTATGCCTGCAGGGTCGCCTATCGCATCAACCTCTACCACATAGTCGATATAGTTTTCGGCGATAGAGTAGCCTATCAGCGGATACTCCACCAGATTATCGGTTATGACTACCGACTGATCCGCACATTCTGCATCCGCAAATGCATATCCCAGAGATCCGCATGCGGATTTCCCGATCTTGCCGGTGCAATTGCCCATGCAGTCAGAGGTCGGAGCAGCTATAAATGCGATGTCTATATGAGAAGTTTTACTTTCAAGAGAGCTTGGCCGACCTCCGTGAGTTCTGAATATTACGGGCTTTTTCAATATTCCCTCTGATATCGCCCTTCCGACCTTCGGTCCCATATAGTTTGTCTCCAGACCTGTCACAACACCGTTTCTGATATGCTCTATGATCGGCGCATGACCATCATGTATGGAGCTTGCGTTGACGGTTATGTCTTTTATTCCCATCTTCGCTATTTCATCCAGCACCATATTCAAAACATAGTCTCCGCTTCTAAGATGATGATGAAATGACACCGTCATGCCTGATTTGAGGCCTGTTTTTTCGATGGCCTCTCTCAAACTTCCCAACACCTTACTCATCTAACAGCCCTCCTATCTCTCTGGCCGCCTCAAGCACAAGCCTAGCTCGCTGAACTATCGGAGCATCGATCATCTTTCCTCTAAGTGACACGGCTCCCTTTCCCTGCTTTTTAGCTTCTTCAATTGCGTTAAATACATCCTTTGCATATTGAACCTGCTTCATACTCGGACTAAATACCGTGTTGACGATGTCCACATGTCTCGGCGATATAACAGCCTTTCCAGTGTATCCGAGCTCCTTTGCGAGCTCCGCATCCTTTTTCAGACCCTCCAGATCTTCTACATCCGTCCATGGAGTATCATAGGCTTCTATTCCCGCAGCTCGGGCTGCCATAACCAGGCGCCCCCTTGCATAAAGAATCTCACCGCCCTGCTTCGTCCTCTGACACCGAAGATCCGCCGTCAGATCCTCAGCTCCCAGATACAGCGCCTCCATTCTCGGGCTGGCCGTCGCTATATCAAATGCCTTCTCAATACCCATGGCGGTCTCCAGAAGCGGAATCAGCCTGATGCCTCCAACCTCCATTCCGTTCTCTTTCTCGATCTGCGTCATTTTCTCATCTAGGGTTCTGATATAATCTCCTCCGCTAACCTTGGTCGGCATGATCATATCCGGCTTCAAAGGTATGACTGCTTCCAGATCCTGCTCCCAGTACGGCGTGTCAAGCGCATTGATTCGCACTATGATCTCGCACCTTCCGAAATCCATAGTCTTCAATGCACTGCTTACCAGATCTCTCGCAGCGTCCTTTTGATCAGGTGCTACAGCATCCTCCAGATCAAAAATGATACTGTCCGAGCCCAGGATGCCTCCGTTTACCAGCATGTTGGGATTGTTGCCCGGCAGAAAAAGCATTGTTCTTCTCATATCTCTTCGCCCTCCATCGCTCTTCTCAATGCTGTTTTAACTCTGGCTCTGATAGTGCAGTCCAATGCGCCGTGATCCACTGCCTTAAGCTCGACTCCGTCAACACCTGATTCCTCCAGAGACTCTCTTATGGCGCTCAGCATCGCATCCCTGTAGTAAACATCCACCGGAGATTGAAGGTCTATGCTTATCCCGGTGTCCCTCGGCTCGACCGTAATCATCACATCGCTGGACTCCAATGTTCCGGCAACACCCATCCTTTTTAGCTTCATCCGATATTCTCCTTTTTTAAATGGATTATGTTAATTGGATATTGTTAAATGGATACATTTGACAGCGTTTATATTGCATCTGTAATTGAACATTGTCAATCATAGCTTTTTGCATTTATTTTTATTCGTTACAATTGTTCTATTATCACTTATGATTTTGTTGTCTCTGCTATATAGATATGAGTCGGTGTTTGAATTAAAATTCTATGTTACACTTGATGCAGCAGCAATCGATCGCACTATACAGATTTGGAGGTGGCGTATGCGCCCTATAACTAGTCAACTGACCCGCGATAAGGTTATCAATGAGCTTCGGCATGATATACTCTGCGGCAATTTTGCTCCAAATCAAGAGCTCTACCAGGACAAGATCGCCGACGAGCTCGGAGTTTCAAGGCTCCCGGTTCGTGAAGCGCTTGCTATCCTGCACAATGAGGGTCTGGTTACCGTCCGTCCGAACAAGGTTGCTACAGTCAATGAGATCTCCTCCAAATTTGTTCGTGATCACTATGCTCTCAGGGTTCTGCTTGAGGTTGAGGCCGTCAGGCTGGCGTGTTCAAAGGCCACCGACTGCAGCCAGCTATGGGAAGCGTACAACGAGTCAGAACAAGCCATCAATGAACACCGCATAAACCTGTTCAATGAGCACAACAGAACCCTGCATGAATACATCTGGAAGTTTGCTGACAACGATCAGCTTGAAAGGCTTCTGTCTCAGCTTTGGAATACCATGCGCGCTGAGACAGAATACCTCGAGGCTTATGCCAAGGAGTCCAATGAGGAGCATAAAAATATCATCATCGGCATCGAAAACCATGATGAGCAGCTTGCGTGCAGCAATATAAAGCATCATGTAGAGCGCAGCTGCGAGCGCACCCTCGGGTTTCTCAGAAAGCAGCGCGGCGATGAGTTTTAACCGATAAGCCTTCGTGTTGTTTCTGTGTTGTTTCGGCTAAAATATGCAAATAATGAGCCAGGGTTCGAGTTTTCCCGAAACCCTGGCTCATTGCTTCGATAACCGGGAAAGCACGCGAAGCGTGTTTTCCGCAGTTCCACTTTCTGTTTTATCTCTCGCACAGGCTCGGATCACCGGCCCGGCGTGCATTTTACGGATTCGGCTGTATCAGCCCGTCTCAGCCTTTTGCATATCTCTCAAAGAACCTCTGTGCAGCCTGAACTCTCTCCTTCATTCCGTCAGCATGCTCCAGCCCCGGAAGTATCTCCAGCTCTGCCGTAAGACCATTGTCCTGCAGATTTTTCAGCAGGCTCTTCATCCGCGCCACGCGGTTGTCTCCGTACTCTGACTCTCCTATAAATTTGTTGTCATGCTCGCCGACGGAGATATGAACCGGAACCTTCTTCACTGCTTCAAGATCCACATCATATCCGAAATAGTCCTTGAAGTCCCTTATTCCCCAGAAATAGTCCTCATTCTGATTGATGAATGTCGGTCTGCCGGGCGCTCCTATGGAGCATGCTATGAGCCTGTCAGGATGTGCCAGAAGAAAGCGATTGGAGAACTGTCCGCCTCCGGAATGACCGAATATGAAGAAGCGCTGTGTATCAATACCCGGATAGCGTCTTCCCATATCATCAATCATGTCCAGAAGCACCTGATCATACGCCACTCCGTCGCAGCGCAGCAGCTTGTAGCTGTTGAAGTCATCCCTTTGGATGAGGCTGCTCGGAAACAGCGGGGCAAGTATCGCCACATGATCTCTGTCTGCCATCTCCTTAGCGTACTTCACATAGTCCTCTGTATTGCATCCGGTTCCGTGTATGATAACCAGAAGTCTGTAATGCGGATCCTTCTCATCATAGTAGCAGTCCGGCAGATGCGCCCAATAGCAGAACCTCTGATCGGTCGGACATGACCAGAGCATATTCAAAAAGGCATTTCCAAACAGGTTCTTCTGCTGCTCCAGCGTGAGTCCGGCAGCAAGCGGATTGTTCTTTTCCATGACTTAACCTCCGATATTTATATTTTGAAAGTCTGCATGCTTCAGACCGTATTTTGATTACACCATACCGAACAGAACGCTTGCTACGATCAGCATGATCGCTCCGCCGATACGGGATGATATCTGTGCAAATGACATAAGCTCCATTCTGTGAGCGGCTCCAAGGATCTGTACATCGCCTGATCCTCCGCCGCCGGCCATATCAAGACCTGCCGTGATGGCGATCTCGATCGGATAGAACTTGAACAGGCTTCCCACAAGCACTGCGCCCACCATAGAGCCGAGCACACAGGCCACGATCATCACCATATTGGCGAATGTGAACGCTTGGGCATAGTCCATCAGATTCGTGCCTATACCTACAGAGATCATGAGCGGCAGTGACATGTATTTGGTGAAGAACTGCTGCATTCCTCTTGCCCCGGCCCGTACAGATGCCGGTACCAGCCCCAGACCATTGGCGATAGCTACGAATATAACCATGAAAGCAAATTTGTGAATGCTGAATCCCAGATTCAGATGATTGTTGATGATAGAGACATGATTGGCATAGAAATCCGCCAGACAGAACATAAACAGAGCCAATGCCATACCGGACGCGTAGTCAGCAGGGCCTATCTTGGCATCCTTGATATCATCCGCACCCTTCATATCCTGACCCTTCATCATTGTTCCGTTTCCGGTCAGTGAAGGATATTTGTTACCAAGTCTGTCGAGCAGCGCAGCTGATACAACCGATACCATGTTGCCCAGCGACATAACCGCAAATGCAGGTGCATACCACTGCTGAGGATCATTGCCCGTCACCTCGCCCCACATCTTGCTCATGGGGATGCAGCCTGCTCCGTTTCCGCCTCCCATGATGGGAAGCATGATATTCAGCTGTGCCAGAAGAGGCGACTCTCCGCAGACGATGGCCGCTATTGCAGTAAACAGAGCCGATACAACCACACCTCCGAGTATGGCCGGTATGAATCCGGCAAACGCACGAATCAAAAGCTTTCTGTCGATAGAGAGTATGGCTCCGGTTACCAGCGTCATGATATACAGATCAAGGAAGCCGATGGTATTGTTGAAGTTATTGATGATCTGCACGGTTGAATCCGGCACTATATGGAAAGTAGCAAGAGCCCCTGCCCCTATGCAGGCAAGAAACATGCCGCCTCCCAGCCATTCATTCCAGATCGGTATCCTGTCACCCACCCATCCTATGGCGAATCCGATAAACAGGCAGAACCCCAGCGCTCCGACAAAGTTCGAGAGCAGCTCGCCCCTCATACCGATGATCATCAGTATCGCGGCCATAATCAAAAAGAACGGCATCGAGAATCCCAGAACCTTTGTTTCCTTAAACTTTTCCAAAGACATATGACTAACCTCCTGCTTTTATTTGCTTTGCGCATATCGGCAATCAGCACAGGCAAAGCATATATTCAGGAGGTTCATTTATGCAATATTTGCATGATTCCATAAATTGTATCGCTTCATAACCAATTTTGATTACGGCAATATGTTTTTATATAAAAACATACCATTATGCGGTATATCTCCGCATTTTCATCCGCTTTCGTTATGCCGGCGATTCCAAACCGGAATCATGCTTCCGGACTATGCTCCGTCATAAACTGCCATACCAGCTCCGCCTCGGGCTCCAGTCTGCGTCCCCTCTTCCTTGCAGCTACCACATGCCTTTACAGACCGTCTCCTTCGGGTATGCCGTAAATCATCCTTCTATCGTCGTTCTTCGGCTGAGTCTTGATAGTCGCATGCGGAAACATCGCGATGCCGCAGCCCGAGCAGGCCACCTGATATCTTGTCTCGACATAGTCTACGCGCAGCGGATTGTTTGCCCTGATATGATATTTCTGCAGAAAAGCATTCTCCGCATAGTAAAGTCCTTGTCCCGGCGTTGCCAGAATATAACGGACTGACGGATCACGAAAGGCGCGTGCCGGGATCTGCACCGGGCTCTCCAGAGAATTTCCGCTTGTGTCAAGCCCTGCCAGAATCGGCGAGTCCTCCGGAATGACGAAGATCAGCGGATCCGTCTCTATGGGAACATATTCTATAGTCGCCGTCAGAACAGGGTCTGTATATACAGCCAGCTCCACCAGCTCCTTGTCGAGTGACTCCTCAACTCCTCTCGACGACATGTTTAGATATTCCAGGCTGAGATCCGGATGCTGCTTCAAAAGCTGCGCCGTACACCGTCCCACCCAGAAGCCGCCCCTATGGGTCATGGCGATTCTGACAGGAGCTGACGAGGCTTGCCTGGAGGCTTCTATCTCACGATTCATCTCATTCTCCAGAGCCTGATACCGCCTTGCAAAATCAAGAAATATCTCTCCCTGCAGCGTAGGCTCTATCGGAGAATGCGCCCGGTCAAACAGAGTATATCCCAGCTCCTTCTCCAGCCTGCTCAGCTGCTTCGTCAGCGCAGGCTGCGATATAAACAGCCTTTTGGCAGCCATAGTTATGTTCTTGCAGGCCTCTATCTCCAGCACATACCTGAGTACATCAGTATCCATACCTTCAGCCCTCCGTCAGCCCTGCCAGTCTTGCCAGCAGATCGCCCTGCAGATAGTATGTGGTCTCAAATCTCAGATATTCCATGGTTTTCGTATCCCAAAGGATTCTGATCTGCGGAGCGAACTCATCATCCCCCTCCCAGAACTGAAACAGCACCGGGAAAAAGGTGAATGCCGGTATCTCAGCTGTCACATCCGCTCCCGCAAGAGGCTCCGGCAGCCTTGCGCCGATACTCTCGCACGCTGCCCTAAGCTCCGGTATATGGCCTGAAAACCTGTCCGCATATTTCTGTGCAAAGGCATTGGCATCCGGGCTTGTTCCCGAGACGGAAAATGCCGCAACCGGAGTCCATTGTCCGGACAGCTTCGGCAGAGGGGCATACTCGCTGTGACAGAGCATGTCATAGATGGTTAGCACAGTATTGTAAGAGCGCAGCTCTATATACTCTTCATCACCTGCGCGAAGCGTTCTCCCCTCGGATACCCTCCCGTCGTCTTTCAGATTTTCCGGAGCCGTCCGGTTTGCTTTTGCATACAGAATGCCTGTCGCTCTGTCGATAAGATATGGTTCATTCAGATACTCTATATGCATAAATTTGTCATCTATCGACAGTCCGAACTTCACGGCCAGCTTTCCCGTGTCATATGTGAGAAATATCTCCCTTGCTATATCGATCTGCTTATCATAATTAGACTGCATATCCTATGCTCTCCTGCTCCGGCGCCCGGCTTCAGATCGGCTCTATCCCACGGATCCGCTGCCGGTGCATCCTCCTTGCCGCCTATCCCTGCCGAATCAGCTCCGGCGTCTGCGCCAGAATGGAGACGACGGCGACTATCGCAAAAGCTGCGATAATTACCGCTGCGACGATGATTATCTTCTTCTTACAACTTCCGTTGGTAATCAAACCCCTGCTCATCTCCGTATTCCCCCTTTAATTTTTAATGTTACATGGCCTTTAAGACATAAGTCAAGAGCCGGAGAACAGTCCGTCAGCGTCAAATCCAGCCTTCTTCTTGATTGACATACGTAATAATACGTGTTAATATGCTTTTGCAAAGTAGGAGAGTGTGCTATGCGCTACAGCGAATTAGAGAAACTTTTAAGAAAATCCGGTTGCACTGTATATAGAGAAGGAGCAAACCATACAATATGGTACAGCCCTATCACCGGTGAGAAGTTTCCCGTTGGGAGGCACAGCAAGGAAGAGGTTCCCACAGGCACGCTGCAGAACATCAAGCGTGCCGCAGGAATCAAATGATTACTACATTGCAGGAGGTCTTTATATGGCAAAATATCTGTATCCCGCAGTATTCACAAAGGAAGAATCGGGTTATTCTGTAAGCTTTCCAAACTTAAAAAACTGCTTCACCAGTGGCGAAACACTTGAAGAAGCCGTAGAAATGGCGAATGATGTTCTATGCTTGACGCTTTATGATATGGAGCAATCCGGGGTCAATATTCCGCAGGCAGGTGCTGTGAATTCCATCCATCACGATGAAAATGAATTCGTGTCCCTCATTGGTTGTGACACTCTTGCCTACAGAAAGTTCTTTGACAGCAAAGCTGTTAAAAAGACCTTATCCATTCCCAGTTGGCTCAATGATATGGCTGAGCGTGCCGGAATCAATTTCTCCGGCACACTTCAGGACGCACTAAAAGCAAAGCTTAATATCGGATAAACAGCAACTCTTAATGACTGTAAAAAGCGGGCGCATCTCTGCGCCCGCCCGGCTTTGCATGTTTCCATCCCTCGGCTCTATCTCTATGTTCCATTTTCATCCTCTTGATATCTTAAAGCTGCGCTTTCATCACTCCTCTATGAGCCTTGTCATGCTCTTCATGCTGATGGCCAGTGTGGATGCATTGTGCAGCAGTGCCGAAACAGACGGCTGCAATACGCCCAGAGCTCCGAGCGCTATAAGCGTTCCGTTGAAGCTCATGACAAAGCGGTAGTTGCTGTTTATCCGCTCCAGCAGGCTATTGGAGATTCTCTTGAGCCGTACGAGCTCTCTGAGATCATCCGCCGCGATGGTTATATCTGCTATCTCTCTTGCGATCGCTGCTCCGTCGCTGATGGCTATGCCAACATCCGCCGCGGACAGCGCCGGAGAATCATTGATTCCGTCGCCTATCATCACCACAGTGTGTCCCGCAGCCTTCTCCTGCTCTACAAATCCCGCCTTGTCCTCCGGAAGCACCTCTGCAAAATATTGATCAACTCCGATCTGACCGGCGATACGCGCAGCCGTATGCGCATTGTCCCCGGTCATCATCACAGCCTTGCTGATGCCGAGAGCTCTCAGCCCCGCAAGAACCTCCGCGGCCTCCTCTCTGAGAGGATCCGCTATACAGATGACTCCGGCCAGCTTTCCGTTTATAGCCAGATACAGATGCGAATACTCAAGCTGCAGCGCATCGAACCTGTCCTGCTCTCCGTCCGGAATGACGCAGCCCTCATCTTCAAATACAAAATGATAGCTTCCGATGACGACTCTCGCGTTGTTTATGCGGCTTGCTATACCGTGCGCCACAACATATTCTATCTCCGAGTGCATCTCCTCGTGCGAGATTCCTCTTCGTGCCGCCTCCTTTACCACGGCATTGGCCATGGAGTGGGGATAATGCTCCTCCAGACACGCCGCAACCCTCAGCACCTCGTTCTCATCCCTGTTTTCAAATGGCACCACAGCGGCCACCGACGGCGTGGCATATGTCAATGTACCCGTTTTATCAAATACTATCGTATCTGCCTTTGCCATAGCCTCCAGATACCTTCCGCCCTTGACCGTGATATGATAGCTTCCGCACTCCTGCATCGCGGAGAGCACTGACAGCGGCATGGACAGCTTCAGCGCACATGAAAAGTCCACCATAAGTATGGATATGGCTCTCGTCGCGTTTTTCGTCAGAAGATAGGTCAGCGCAGTTCCTGCCAGACTGTACGGAACAAGCCTGTCTGCCAGTGCAAGAGCTCTTGCCTCCGTAGAGGACTTGAGCTTCTCCGACTCCTCTATCATCCTCACAATCTGATCGTAGCGTCCGGAGCCGGACTGCTGCTCGACCCGAATCACGCATTCTCCCTCTTCTACCACGGTTCCGGCATATACCGGTGCACCGTCTGCCTTTCTCACCGCTACAGATTCACCCGTCAGTGACGCCTGATTGACGTTCACCTCACCCGATACGACCCGTCCGTCCAGCGGGATGACATTGCCGGTATGAATGCATATCTCATCTCCGGGCTTTATCGTATTTATGGGAACCAGCACTTCCGAATCTTCGATTTTGAGCCATACACGATCCACATTCAGCGACATGCATCTTGCCAGATCACTCATGGACTTCTTGCGGGTCCACTCCTCAAGCAGCTCTCCCAGACCAAGCAGGAATATGACTGAGCCTGCCGTGTCATAATCGCCTCTGAAGATTGATGTTCCTATGGACAGCGCATCCAGCACCTCAACCTCCAGCCTGCGCCGAAGCAGACATCGTACGCCCTTCCATATGTACGGAACCGCGCGAATGGCTGTATATATCCTTCGCAGCGGCATCGGAAGGAATATGTGCCTTGCCGCCTTGAACATGACTTTATTAACCAGCTTCTCATGATACAGGCGGTTGATGGCTCTCGAGCTGTGCTCCGGCGTTGACTCGGTCAGAGCCTCTTTATCAAAGTCAAATGCCGCCACATCCCTCAGAATGTCTCCGCGTATATCGCCGGTATTCTCTCGGGAACCATTCACCTGATCCTTTTTATACACGATGACCATATCACATGTACGTTCATAGACCGTAGCCTGACGCACACCCGGCATCGAGTTCAGATAGTCCTGAAGCTGATCCGCCTGTGCCATGGTCATCCGGGTTCTGAGAGCATGCAGACGGATGCGTCTGCTGCTCTCATGCATGATTTTACATTTCATAAGATACTCCGATAGAATGCAAAACTGCAAAGTCGCCCGCTTGCGCGGGCGACTTTGTCGTTCGTGATTTACTGTTCCGCTGTCTTCACCGCCTCGGAAGCCGCGCCGCATCCGGACTCGACCTCTGCCGCCTTCTCTGCCGCTGCTTCTCTGGCCTCATTGATATCCTTTGCTGCAGCCAGGATATCACCGCAGTTCTCCTGAACCTGATTCGTAGTCTTCATCACGCAGTCCTTCATTCTCAGAACTGCCGCTGTCGTATGTGTATATACCTTCTTGGCGTCCTCGCTGGTGAGAAGCTTTATGCCTGCTGATCCGAACAGCGCGCCGCCTACAAAAATAGCAACCTTCTTGCCGATTATGTTCATAGCTGATACCTCCTGTTTTTCCTAAGCCTGTATAGGTTATCCGGCCTGTCCTTATTTGTGCTTGTATCCGGTGATCATGACCATAAGCATGCAAAACACTGCAGCCCAGGCCCAGAATTTATGTGATTTCATGTCGGTCACCTCCTTGGCTTTTATACTGGGAATGTAGCACATCCGCCCTCTGTTTTCAACAAATCAGGCTACCGACTCCACAGTATTTTCACATTTACCGATACTCCAAAGCCGCGTTCCCCGTCCGCATTGCCGTTACATTGCGCAAGTTGACTGTGCATCACTGTCATAGTCGAACCTGCCGTCGTTTTTCTCCTCCATGGCCTTGATGATATGGTATGTGTACTCATTGTACGGCGTGGGTATCCCCAGTTCCGCTCCCATACGGATCAGCACACCGGAAAACATGTCTATCTCCGTATGCCGCCCTGCATCCAGATCCTGCAGCGTAGAATATCTCGCGGCCGGAGGAACCATACTGCCGGCCTCTGCTGAGGCAGAAACCTTACTCATATCTATACCCTTTGCCTTGGCTATGGCCTCAAGCTCCTGTCTGAGACCGGCTCTGATATATCTCATGTGCTCACTGTCACGATAGCATCCGACGCCCGCACCCAGAACTGCCTGCGGCAGATTGTTGCTGACATTCAGGCGAAACTTGGCCCACATTTCTTCTCTTATATGCTCTGAAACCTGATATTTCAGGCGACTGTTCTCAAAAAGACGCTCTATGGCCTGCACCCGCTCGCTTTCATACGGCTCACATATCTCTCCGAATATGATGCCGTTTTTAACCTGCGGATCGAACCGGTATCCGTCCCCCTCTTTATGTGAAGGCACCTTTATCAGCGAATACAGGACATGCTCCTCTCCGATGGCACCGGCTATGATCTCCTCACTGTCCAGACCGTTCATAAGACTCATAACCGTTGTATTCTCTCCGGTGACAGTGCGTATAGTGTCCAGTGCGTCCGGCAACACTCCGTACTTTAATGAAACTATCAGCAGCTCCGCCCCGTGAGCTTCCTGCGGTGTCCATACCTCGGGATGGTATGTCTCGCCGTTAATTATGCATCCCTTTTTCAGCCTTTCTGCCCGTTCTCCCTCTGCGATGACTCCCAGGCGGATATCCTCCCGTCCGGCAAGTCCCCATATCACATATGAGCCTATAGCGCCTGCGCCGAGCACTGCAACCCTTCTGATCTCCATATCTGTACCATGCCTCCTGATCTTTTTCATTTTTGGTTCAGGTGCACCCGAACCCCCGGTTACTCGGATTGTTTCGTGCTCCGCACTCCCACAATCTGGCTTCAATTCGGATTCTCGTGGGGCTTTCGCCCCACTTCATCCTCATTGAAGGG
>CAVIJY010000041.1:0-16505 GCA_963643215.1 Lachnospiraceae bacterium
ATATGAGCATGAAGATGAAAGGATCTCTGGAGTCGCCTGCCGCGCGCAGAGTCTCGGACTGCATGTTTGCAGTCAGCTGAAATATCGTGCCTATGAAGTATATGCGCAGATATACCAGCGAGCCGGACATGGTATCCTGCGGAGTCTGCATCCATGTCAGCAGCAGAGGCGAAATCAGTATGCATACGATCATGATCACGGCTCCGCCGAGTATGCACATGGCAGTGCCTGTACCTACAGCTGCAGTGAGATCATCGCGTTTATCAGCCCCGTACAGATGAGCGATGACTATAGCGGACCCGCTGGTGAGCGATACAAAAAAGCCGACCAGCAGACTGACGATATGAGCAGAGCTGCCGCCCACCGCCGCAAGAGCCGAAGTGCCGACATATTTGCCGACGATGACCGCATCCACTGTGTTGTAGAGCTGCTGAAAGCACAGACCCGCCGCGATAGGCAGGAAGTATTTTATAAGCTCTACCGCAATATTGCCCTTTGTGAGATCCTTTGTTGCACTCATTGTTTGCCACCTCATGATGATAGTGATACCGAATAGCCTTGCGACACCGTCATAGCATCATGCTATGCGCGTGAATCCGCACTATGGGTGAAGTAACCGCCCTGACAGCATATATGTACTGCCAGAGCGGTCTGTGCGCAGCTCTGCGGCTGAGCGTTTTAACCCGGTATGCGGTGTTGTCACGCGGCATTTTATGAGATAGAATCTACAATGCCGCCAGACCATGATACATCATACATGTTTAATGTCAAGACAGCATAATTCCTATGTATACGCGGTTTTTAAGGCAGAAATCACTATGGAGGCATGATATGTTCAACAGGAAATATACGGTCAGAGATTTTCTGACGGATCTGCTGACCTGCATCGTAGGGAGCGCCTTTGTAAGCGCTCAGGTCGCAATCTTTACAGCACCCAATCAGATAGTGCCGGGCGGGGTGTCGGGGCTTTCGACAACGCTGGCATATATCACGCCGATCAGAGTCGGCATGTGGGTGATTATATTGAATGTGCCGCTGATTGCGGCAGCGTGGCGATTGATGGGAACAAGGTCGCTTGTATTTACACTGATAAGTGTCATGCTGACCGGTATATTCATAGACAGGTTCACCATAGTGCTCCCGCACTATACCAATGATATCCTGCTGGCGTCGGTATATGCCGGAGTATTTGGCGGAATCGGCATAGGGCTGCTGTTTCGCAGGGGTCTGAGCACGGGCGGTACGGATCTGCTGGCACTGATAGTCGGCAAATTCATGCCGGATGTACCTGCCGGCGCGCTGCTCATGATGATAGACGCGGCGGTGGTACTGACGGCGGTGGTTGTATTTCGCAAGGCAGAGGTGGCACTGTACTCCATAATCATAGTATTTGTGGGATCGAGAGTCATCGACGCAATCACACTCGGAATGGATCACGCCAAGGTTATATATACAATCACGAGTGAGGCTGAAAAGATATCGCAGGAGCTGTGCAATCTGGATCATGGAGTGACCATCATCCCGGCGGTAGGAGGGTATACCGGGGATGACAAGAGTGTCCTGATATGCGTAGTCAAGCGCTTCATGCTGACACAGAGTATGCAAAAAATCAAGGCGGCGGATCCCCGCGCCTTTACTTTCGTTGTGGATTCCACGGAGGTCCACGGAGAGGGGTATAAGGAGTAGCCCGGGGAGGCCGCAAAACCCTTTCACAGAGGAGGAGCGCCGGCGGGAGACGGATCTGACGCAAAAGTAATAGAGAATAAACGAAGGGAGAGAGAAAAGATGTTGAATATAAGGGATGCGCAGGTTACAGACCTTGAGAGAATCATGGAGATATACAGCTATGCTCAGGACTATATGATCCGGAACGGTAATCCGACACAATGGGGACATTCCTATCCTGACAGGACATTGATTCTGTCAGATATCGGGCAGAATGCCTGCAAGGTTATATATGATGAAAACGGAATACACGGTGTTTTTGCGCTGTTTAAGGACGCTGAGCCAAACTATTCACATATAGAGGATGGTGCATGGCTCAATGATGAAGCATACGCGACAATACACAGAGTAGCCGGCGACGGTCAGGTACACGGCTTGTTCCGATGTGCCGCGGATTACTGCAAAGAGCAGTTTCGTAACATCCGGATAGATACGCATGCCCATAACCTGACGATGCAAAGGCTGATTGAAAAGAACGGATTTGTAAGATGCGGCATCATCCATGTTGAGGACGGTACGCCGAGGCTGGCATATCAGTGGACAGCACAGACGAAATAACGGCAGCCGCCAACCTCCATTGAAAACTTGCCTACATTATCAAGCTACTTTTCAATGAGCATTATACTTCAACGCGAGAGAAAAAATAATGGTTCAATTGAAATGTTCTATAGTCTCCTGCAGAAGTGAAGCATCCAGCATACGGCAAGAAGGTCCGCGCTGCCTCCGGGAGAGAGATTACGGCTGATGTAGTCTGTGTCCAGTTTTTCAAGCAGGGCGCGTGATGCTGTCTCTGATTTGCTGTTCAGCAGTCCATTCAGGATGTTTTCAGCCCGGGAAGCCTCGCGGCGCTGCGTATCTATATCGCTTCTTGCGATCATATTGGTATCGGCTGCATGAGCGATGATGGCAAGGAGAGCGGCAGCGCCTGCCTCATCCTCCGAACGCCCGTCTGTGAGAAGTTTCTCAAGCAAAGGAAGTCCATGTCGGATGACCGCCGGAAGTCCTGCCTCAACCTGTCCGCGGACGCCTGTGATGCCGTATCTTTGATACATGAGCTGTCCGTGAGTCGGCGCATGTGCATCTGTCGCTGCGGAGCATTCACGCTGCGTCAGTCCGCGGGTCATGACAGCGCATTCTCCGGCGACAGCCTCGGGATCAAATCCGTCAGCCTGCCCGTCTGATGAAAGTCTGCCGAGCGCCCCGCACAGCACGCCCATGGTAAATACAGCTCCCTTGTGGGTATTGACACCCGTTGTAGCCAGCAGCATGCGGTTTTCTGCAAGCTTGCCGGGAAGGCGAAGGTGGGCAAAGGTATCCTGAGCGGAGGCTTTCGCATCTGCCATATCATAGCCTGTCAGAAAGCACTCCTGAAAATACGGGAAAAGACAGGCGGAGCTGCTCATGAATGTATAGATATCCATATCCTGATGGCTTCCACAGTTGTTGCGGTCAACGAGCCCGGGCTTGGGAGTGACACACACCTCATAGAGCAGTGCGCGCACGGCATATTCCGCTACGCGTGAGGCATCGCGCCTGCGCAGAGTATCCCGGATGACCTGTCGCGTTCTGTGCTGAAGCTCCTCGACAGTGTGAATACGCCTGGAAGCGCAGTCCTTGCCGGGAGCATTGCATATAAGACACCTTCTTTCGGGAAGTCCGATGATCCGGCGGTCAAGCTTGACGAAGGGTATGGTGCTGCTGTGGCCGTCAGTTGAAGCATGATTGCCGTCTGTCAAAGCAGGATTGCTGCCCTCTGAAGCACAGTTACCGCTTGCCAATGCATGGTCGCCGCCTGTCGGGTTATGAGACGCATCGGATGGTTCAAGCACATCCATGTCATACAGGCGTCCCATATCATCGGCATCCTCAAGCTCGCAGCACAGCTGTTTTATCTGCATTGCAGGCGAGTCAACGGCCAAAAAAGCTTCATTTCCGGTTGCCTCATTGATCTCATATCTTTCGAGTACGCTGACGCGGCAGCGACTGAGCGACAGCTCCAGATCCCTCAGTCCAGTGTGAAAGGCACGCAATATGAGCGGACTGTTTTTTACAGGTCCGGCTATGTTCATGGTAAAGCTGATGACGCAGGAGCCGTATCGTCTCAGCAGGCGATTCTGGATGTCAACGCGCCTGTCGCGCGCATCAAGCATCTGAGCTAATGTTACATCACATATATCCATGAGTATGATCCTTTGATGTCGTTTTTACTTAAATGCGCCTCTGCCTTTGAGTATCACGGGCATCTGTCTGTCAAGTATGGTTCGGGTGCACACGAACCTCTGGTTACGCGGATTGTTTCATGCTTCGCACTCCCACAATCCGGTCTCAATTCGGATTCCCGTGGGGCTTTTGCCCCACTTCATCCTCATTGAGAGGCGTGACTCCATCTCCCACCGACATGCCCCTAAAGGGACTTGCTGCGCGTCGCGGCATGTCGTGGGAGTTGAGTTTTGACACTGTAACCAAATATTTCTTGCAAAACGGATAGACATTTGCTAGAATGTTCAGGCGTGACACATCAATTTCCTTGCTTTCGTGTAAGACGAAGGCCAAGAGACCACAAGGAGGTAACTAAATGACGAGCAAATATGAATTAGCACTTGCTATCAACGGTTCACTCGAAGATGATGCTAAGAATGCTGCTCTCGCGAAGGTTCAGGAGTACATCGTAAGATTCGGTGGTACTACGACCAATGTGGATGACTGGGGCAAGAAGAGATTTGCCTATGAGGTAGACAAGCAGAAGGAAGGCTACTACTACTTCATCACATTTGAGAGCGAGAATCCGGCATGCCCGACAGAGATCGAGAACCATATTCGTCTGAGAGAAGAGATCGCGAGATTCCTGATCGTAAAGCAGGAAGCTTAATTCTTAAGGAGAATAGATGAATAGAGTGATATTGATGGGTCGTCTGACAAGAGACCCTGATGTAAGGTACAGCAGCGGAGAGCGTTCCATGGCTATCGCAAGATACACGCTTGCGGTTGACAGAAGAGGAAGAAGGGCTCAGGGCTCGGACGGACAGGAGCAGACAGCGGATTTCATCCCCTGTGTTGCATTTGACCGCGCAGGCGAGTTCGCCGAGAAGTACTTCCGCCAGGGCATGAGAGTTCTGGTTTCAGGACGCATCCAGACAGGCAGCTATACCAACAAAGAAGGACAGAGAGTTTATACCACGGAGGTTATCGTGGATGATCAGGAATTTGCTGACAGCAAGAACTCTTCCGGTTCTTCGGCGCCGTCCTATGACAACTATCAGAGCCAGAGCAGACCGCAGCCTTCGGCAGCAGTCAGCGAGGGCTTCATGAATATACCTGATGGTGTGGACGACGAGGCACTTCCCTTTAATTAACACAAGGTTTTACAGGGCATGACCCTCGGAGGATAATTATGGCATTCAACAAGACAGAAGGTTCTGACAGACCGAGAAGACCCGGAAACGGAATCCGCAGAAGAAGAAAAGTCTGCATGTTCTGCGCAGAGAAGGATAAGGCTATCGATTATAAGGATGTTGCCACACTCAGAAAGTTTGTTTCCGAGAGAGGCAAGATTCTTCCCCGCAGAGTGACCGGCACATGCGCTAAGCATCAGAGAGAGATCACAACAGCGGTAAAGAGAGCAAGACATATCGCTCTCATGCCTTACACAGTAGAATAAATGATCCTGAGGCGAGCCGTAAGGTTCGCCTTTTGCGTGAATGTGCGCAGCGTCGATGCAAATGCATATATGAATCACGGATATTGCAGACAGAAAGAGCGTAAAGACAGAGAGCCGGAAGGATCGGAAAGACCGGAAAACCAGAGCGGTTGGAGAGATCGAGAGGTCGTAAAGGCGGAAAAGAAAAGATGGTCAGGAAAGACAGCAGGGAGGACAGCTATGAAGGTGGGAATAGCAAATGATCATGCAGCCGTAAACTTTAAGTTTGCATTGAAGGAGTATCTTGAGTCAAAGGGATTTGAAGTCATAGACTACGGCTCAACTGATCCGAAGGCAGCGGATGACTATCCGGACTTCGGGCAGAAGGTGGCCGAGGAGCTGGTTGCAGGCAATATAGAAAGAGGCGTGCTTATATGCGGAACGGGCGTGGGCATAGCGCTTGCGGCAAACAAGGTTCCCGGGGTTCGCGCGGGAGTATGCTCGGAGCCGACGACTGCACGGCTCATCGTGCAGCATAACAATGCCAACATCATCTCACTGGGAGAACGCATAGTCGGGATAGAGCTGGCCAAGGATATACTGGATGCATTCTTTGCAGCTGAATTTGAAGGCGGAAGACATGCAAGGCGGGTGGACAAGATAACAGCCATCGAGCACAAATACAGCAAGTGAACAAAGGTCTTTTAAATCAGCTGCCCATAGGGTATACTGATTTTACCGAGCAGATGAGAGGGCGGCCGGATATGAGCCACCCTCTTTGTGTCTCTTCAGGTACTGCTTTGAGGATATCAAGGAGGAATATGATGAAGGATGATTGTATATTCTGCCTTCTGGCCGGAGGCAAGATCCCGACAGCCAAGGTATATGAGGATGAGGACTGCGCTGTCATATTGGACGCCGGTCCCGCGTCAAGGGGGCATGCACTTGTCATACCGAAGGAGCATTATGCCGATATAACTCAGGCACCGTCGGAGCTGGTCGGAAAGTGCTTCGCGCTTGCGGCAAGGCTGGGGGATGTCATGAAGAGAACACTGGGAGCCGACGGCTTCAATGTAGTAGCCAATACCGGAGAGGCGGCCGGTCAGACAGTCATGCATATGCATATTCATGTAATACCCCGGTATGCAGGCGACGGCCCCATGTGCTCATGGACTCCGAATGAGGCTGACGCGCAGGAAAATGAGCAGATAGCCAAAAGGCTGGCCGAAGGCATCGGAGAGGTTCTGTAGGGCAAGCTGACACCTGTATAGTACCATGGAAACCCCGCCCGAAGCGGCGCAGACAAGCAGATATGTTAAGGAGAACATACCAATGAACGCTTATGTACAATCAGTAATTGAAAATGTAAAGAAAAAGCACTCGACTCAGCCGGAGTTCTGCCAGACAGTGGAGGAGGTTCTCACCTCTATCGCTCCGGTCATCGATGCACATCCTGAGTACGAAAAGGCCGACCTTCTCAACAGAATGACCGAGCCCGAGAGAATGTTTACATTCAGAGTAGTATGGGAGGATGATAACGGCGAGATTCATACCAACAGAGGCTGGAGATGCCAGTTCAACGGCGCTATAGGACCGATCAAGGGCGGTCTGCGCTTCCGCAGTAACGTAAATGAGTCCGTGATCAAGTTTCTGGGCTTTGAGCAGACACTGAAGAACTCTCTGACCACACTTCCCATCGGCGGAGGAAAGGGCGGGTCCGACTTTGATCCCGCGGGAAAGAGTGACAGAGAGATCATGAGATTCTGCCAGAGCTTCATGCAGGCACTCTACAGATATGTGGGACCGGACATCGACGCACCGGCAGGAGATGTAGGCGTAGGGGGAAGAGAGATAGGCTTCCTCTTCGGAGAGTACCGCCGTCTGAAGGGCGCATATGAGAACGGCGTTCTGACAGGCAAGGGTCTCACATACGGCGGATCGCTGCTTCGTCCCGAGGCTACAGGCTACGGCGCCATCTATTACCTTCAGGAGGTCTTAAAGCATGAGAACGACACACTCGAGGGCAAGAGACTCGGTGTCACAGGCTATGGCAATGTAGCCTGGGGAATCATCAAGAAGGCGAAGGAGCTGGGAGCCGTGTGTCAGTACATCTCGGGATCCGACGGATATGTATATGATCCGGACGGAATCAGCACTGATGAGAAGATCGAATATCTCCTTGAGATGCGCGAGAAGCATACCGGCGTGAAGGCATATGCACAGAAGTATCCCAATGCGCAGTTCCATGCAGGCGAGACATTCTGGGGCACAAAGGATGTGGATATATATATGCCGGCCGCAACCCAGAACGAGGTGGGCGTCGAGGAGGCCAGAAAGATCATAGAGTCCGGAGCCAAGTACTATATAGAGGTTGCGAACATGCCGACCACGAACGAGGCTATTGCGATGCTCAAGGAGGCCGGAATCATCGTGGCTCCGTCTAAGGCAGCCAATGCAGGCGGTGTAGCTGTATCTGCCCTTGAGATGAGTCAGAACTCAGAGAGACTTCAGTGGTCTGCAGAGGAAGTAGATGCTCAGCTCAAGAAGATCATGAAGAGCATACATGACTGCTCCATGGATGCGGCGGCACAGTACGGCCTGGGATATGATCTGGTGGCAGGCGCCAACATCGCAGGTTTCCAGAAGGTTGCTACTGCGATGATGGAGCAGGGTATCTTCTAAAACACATGTAAGATGCAGACTGCAAAACCGGTTTTATATGAAAACCGATTCTTGCAGCAATATGGCGGCTGCCGCAAAGCTATACCGGCGCGGCAGCCGCTGTTTGATGCAGAAAGATACAGCGCAGCTTTGAAACACAGACGCAGTGTGTCCGGTGTCAGAGCGGCCGGAGGAATGACAGATGAGGATAGTACTTACCGGCGGAGGTACCGCAGGACATGTGACCCCGAATATTGCACTTTTGCCGGAGCTGAAAAAAAGAAATTTTGAGATTGCGTACATAGGCTCGTATAAGGGAATAGAAAGGGAGCTGATAGAGAACGAGGGTATACCGTACTACGGCATAGATTCAGGAAAGCTCCGCAGATACTTTGACCTGCACAATTTCTCGGATCCATTCAAGGTCATACATGGCCTTGAGGAATCATTTCTGCTGCTGGGAAGACTCCGGCCGGATATAGTATTTTCAAAGGGCGGCTTTGTCTCCGTGCCGGTGGTCATAGCGGCGCATATGAGGCATATCCCCGTCATCATACATGAATCGGATATGACACCCGGACTGGCGAACAGACTGTGCTTTTCATCTGCGGCAAAGATATGCTGCAATTTCCCGGAGACCATGAAATACCTTCCTGCGTCAAAAGCAGTTCTCACGGGTTCTCCCATACGAAGCGAGCTGCTTTGCGGCGATGCCGATGAGGGAAGACGGCTGACCGGACTTGACGCAAAAAGACCTGTGCTTATGGTCATAGGAGGAAGTCTGGGATCCGTCGCAGTGAACCGGGCTGTGAGATCATGTCTGGACAGGCTTCTGGAGGACTTTTATGTAGTTCATATATGCGGAAGCGGCCATATAGATGATATGCTGGCGGATAAGGCCGGGTATGTGCAGTACGAGTATGTAAAGAGTGAACTGAGACATCTTTTTGCCATGTCTGACATGGTCATATCAAGAGCCGGTGCCAATTCGATATGCGAGCTTCTGGCGCTTCGAAAGCCAAACATACTCATCCCGCTTCCGGCAGGTGCAAGCCGCGGAGATCAGATACTCAATGCCGAGAGCTTTTGCAGACAGGGCTTCTCCGCGCTGATTCGTGAGGAGGATATGACGGATGAGCTGCTGCTTGAAACGGTAAAAGACACATATGCCGACCGTGAGACATACAGAGCGGCAATGTCGGCCTCCGGCCAGTCGGACGCTGTAGCAGTCATAATGAGGCTTGTGGATGAGCTGGTTGACAAAAAATAAAGATTGGTAGTACCTACTGAGATGCAAGATCCATTAAACAGCAAGCGACAGGCGGCGAGAGACCGGAAGCCGATCTACGGCAGACGAGTACCGATTGACAGATAACCGATGATTCACAGGCGGCATTTGACGAACAAAGTCTGATGATGGACGACAGAAAATCAGCAGTAAATAAAAGAATAAATGGTACTACCAATTTTGAAATCTGATCTATTTTATGTTGATTTTGCTGAAGCCGACACAGGGTTTATCTACATAAGCCTATGCGTTTTGCCATTAGATTTTCATTGCGATTATGCTATAATGTCTACGAATTGAATTGTGGTGTTACAACATTCATTTAAGGAGGATAATTACATGGATAAGAGCAAGAAGATCGGTCTGATAGGTCTTGGCGTCATGGGCAAGCCCATGGCAAAGAATCTGGTTAAGGCCGGCTATGATGTTACTGTCAGCGACCTGAAGAAGGAGTCTGTAGACGAGCTTGTTGCATGCGGCGCAAAGGGCGCAACAAACACAGAGATCGGCGATACCTGCGATGTAGTTCTCACGATGGTTCCCAACTCACCCCAGGTTAAGGCAGTAATGCTGGGCGAGAACGGCGTAGCCGCTCATATGGCTCCCGGCAAGGTATTTATCGACATGAGCTCCATCAATCCCGTAGCATCCAAGGAGATAGCTGCAGAGCTTGCAAAGAAGAACATCGAGATGCTTGACGCTCCCGTATCAGGCGGAGAGCCCGGAGCAATCGCAGGAACCCTCAGCTTCATGGTAGGCGGCAAGAAGGAAGTATTTGACGAGTACAAGGAGCTGCTTGATGTGATGGGCGCATCCGTTGTTTACTGCGGCGAGATCGGTGCAGGAAATACAACAAAGCTTGCAAACCAGATCATAGTTGCCTGCAACATTCAGGCTCTGGCAGAGGCTCTGACACTGGCAACAAAGGCGGGCGTTGATCCCGAGGTTGTATTCCAGGCTATCAAGGGCGGTCTCGCAGGCTCACATGTCATGGATGCAAAGGCTCCCATGATGCTTGAGGAGAACTTCAAGCCCGGATTCAGAATCGACCTTCATATCAAGGATCTGAACAACGCACTTGACTGCGCTCATACTGTAGGAGCATATACCCCCATGACAGCAGGCGTTCAGGAGATTCTTCAGTGGCTGCACAACAACGGCTGCGGAAGCGACGATCATGACGCTATCCTCAAGTACTACAAGAAGATCTGCGGACTTGAGAAGCTGAAATAAACTTAGATGCCCGCAGACAGCAGCGGCAGAAGTCGGATGCTGAGGAGCGCGATCCGGAGAATCAAAAGCATAGTTACAAGGAGCTGCGCACCATTGATTTGTTCGATGGTGCGCAGCTTTTTCTTACTCTAAAGGTCCCGGACTGCGGCTGTGAAGACAGGCAAGCTCGCTTGTCAATCTTCACAGACATTGGACGGGCTGACCTGAATGAGCGATGTAGGGCGATAGCCCGGAATGCGAATACAGGCAGGATTGCGGGAGCGCGTCAGCGCGAAGCAATCCGTGACTTTTATACTATGTGGCGCCTGCAAAAGCGCAGGCATGGTGCTTTTATAAGAAAGTTCACGCGAAGCAGATGATCGAAAAAATGTTCGAAAATATGCCGCATATCATTGCATGAGCAGCAGATAATATGTTATATTTAGTGCTTCAGAGGCTCAGCCGAGGCGCGGTTCATGATCAAAAACATCTGACCGTCATCAGCCCGCAGCGAGCCGGATCATATATTGAAAGGTTGCTTTAATGCCAAAAACACAGTACAACGCAGACAGTATCACAGTTCTCGAGGGTCTTGAGGCGGTACGCAAGAGGCCGGGCATGTATATAGGGAGCGTGGGAGCCAAGGGACTCAACCACCTCATATATGAGATCCTGGACAATGCTGTAGATGAGCATCTTGCGGGATATTGCAAGAACATATGGGTGACACTCGAGGCGGACGGATCATGCACCGTCAGGGACGACGGAAGAGGCATCCCGGTGGAGATGCACAAAAAGGGAGTGTCGGCGGAGAGAGTGGTGCTGTCCAATCTTCATGCAGGCGGAAAATTCGACAACAGATCATACAAAACCAGCGGGGGTCTGCACGGAGTGGGCTCATCGGTGGTCAATGCTCTGTCAACACAGCTTGACATAAAGATATGCCGCGACGGATGCGTATATCACGATACCTACGAGCGCGGAAAGCCGACTACTGAGCTGATCAAGGGACTGCTTCCCGTGATAGGAAAGAGCCGGGAGACGGGAACGACTATAAACTTCACTCCGGATCCGGAGATATTCGAGACGACGAGATTCCGCGCGGACTGGCTGTGCAGCAGACTTCACGAGACTGCATATCTGAATCCGGAGGTCACGATATATTACGCTGACAAAAGAGGCGAGGAGCAGGAGAGCATAGTATTTCATGAGCCCAACGGACTCATCGCATATATAAAGGATCTCAATGAAGGCAAGACGCCAATATGCGCTCCGATATATGTCAAAAGCAAGTCGGATGATATCGAGGTGGAGATAGCTCTCCAGTTTGTAGACGCCTTTGAAGAGAATATATACGGCTTTTGCAACAATATATTCACTCAGGAGGGCGGTACACATATCACAGGCTTCAAGTCAAGATTTACCCAGATGGTCAACAGCTATGCCAGAGAGCTGGGGATACTGAAGGAGAAGGACGCAAACTTCACAGGTGCTGACACAAGAAACGGCATGACGGCCATCGTGGCCATAAAGCATATGGATCCCATATTCGAGGGTCAGACCAAGACAAAGCTGGGGAGCGAGGATGCCGGCAAGGCGGTGGTGAACGTACTCTCGGAAGAGCTGACCAGATATTTCGACAGAAATGTGGAGACGGTCAAGGCCATCATCGGATGCGCGGAGAAATCCGCGAGGATACGAAGGGCAGAGGAAAAGGCCAGAACGAATCTGCTGACAAAGTCCAAATTCTCCTTCGACAGCAACGGCAAGCTGGCAAACTGCGAGTCACGCGTACCTGAGGAGTGCGAGATATTCATAGTTGAGGGTAATTCTGCGGGGGGCACCGCAAGAAATGCCAGAAAGAGGCGATTTCAGGCCATACTGCCCATAAGGGGCAAGATATTGAATGTGGAAAAGGCTTCCATAGACAAGGTGCTTGCCAATGCAGAGATAAAAACCATGATCAACGCCTTCGGATGCGGCTTCTCCGAGGGATACGGCAACGACTTTGACATATCAAAGCTCAGATATCACAAGATCATACTTATGACGGATGCGGATGTGGACGGAAGGCATATAGACACGCTGCTGCTCACATTTTTCTACAGATTCATGCCGGAGCTGATATACAACGGACATGTATATCTGGCTATGCCGCCGCTCTACAAAGTTGTTCCTAAAAAGGGCAGCGAGGAGTATCTGTACGACGACAAGGCTCTGGAGAGATACCGACAGACTCACGCTGCGGGAACATTTACCCTGCAAAGATATAAAGGACTTGGAGAGATGGATACGGCGCAGCTTTGGGAGACCACTCTGGATCCGGAGAGGCGCAGACTCAAGCAGGTGGAGATAGAGGATATAACCATGGCCAATGATGTGACGGGCATGCTGATGGGCAGCGATGTGGCTCCCAGGCGTGACTTCATATACAGCCGTGCGGATGAAGCCGAGATAGATGCATGAGAGTGTGGGGAGACAGATGGCAGAGCAGATATTAAAGACAGAATACAGCGAGGAGATGCAGAAATCCTATCTGGACTACTCCATGAGCGTCATCACAGCAAGAGCCATACCCGATGCAAGGGACGGGCTCAAGCCGGTGCAGCGGAGAGTTCTCTACGATATGGCGCAGCTTCACCTCGATCATGACAAGCCACACCGCAAGTCGGCCAGAATCGTGGGTGATACCATGGGTAAATATCATCCCCACGGAGATTCATCCCTGTACGAGACGCTTGTAGTGCTCTCGCAGGCATGGAAAAAGAGTATGCCGCTCGTCGAGGGTCACGGAAACTTCGGTTCCATCGAGGGAGATGAGGCCGCAGCGATGAGATATACGGAGGCCAGACTCGAGAAGTTTGCCGAGGAGGTATATCTCAAGGATCTGGACAAGACGGTTGAATTTGTACCGAACTATGACGAGCAGGAGACAGAGCCGGTGGTGCTTCCGGTCAGAGTGCCCAATCTGCTCATAAACGGAGCGGACGGTATCGCGGTGGGAATGAGCACATCCATACCTCCGCACAATCTGGGAGAGGTGTGCGATACCTGCATCGCCTATATAAAAAACAGAGAAAGCACGGTGGCGCAGCTGCTTGAGATATTGCACGGGCCGGACTTTCCCACGGGAGGCATAGTCGCCAACAAGTCGGAGCTTGAGAACATATACTCCACAGGTTCGGGCAAGCTGAAGCTCCGCGGCAAGGTGACATATGAGCCGGGGCAGAGACGGAGCGATCGCGACAAGCTGGTGATCACCGAGATTCCGTATACGATGATAGGCGCGGGTATCAGCAAATTCCTTCAGGACGTGGCAGATCTTGCAGACAAGAAGATATTGCCCGAGGTGACGGATATCAGCAACCAGTCGGATGACAAGGGCATTCGCATAGTGCTGGAGCTGAAAAAGGATTCGGATCCAGAGAGAATCATCAATATTCTGTACAAAAAGACGAAGCTGGAGGATTCCTTCGGAGTCAACATGCTCGCCATAGTAAAGAGCAGACCGGAGACTCTGGATCTGCGCGGCATACTTTCGAACTATCTCGAATTTCAGTATGTCAATGCGTCCAGAAAGTATACTGTGCTTCTGGAAAAGGCCGAGGAGCGGCGTGAGGTGCAGGAAGGGCTGATCCGCGCATGCGATGTGATAGATGAGATCATCAGGATACTGAGAACCTCCAAGGTCGTATCCGAGGCAAGAGATCGTCTGATGAACCAATTGGGATTTACGGACAGACAGACTACGGCTATACTTGAGATGAGGCTGCAGAAGCTCATCGGACTGGAAGTCGACGCTCTGATGAGAGACTATCGGGAGACTCTGAAGAATATCAAGGAATACCGCCATATACTTGAGTCCAGGGCGAATATGGACGAGCTGTTCATAAAGGATCTTGAGGCGATCAGGAAGGAATACGCGACAGAGAGAAAGACATTGATCGAGGACTCAAAGGAGGCTGTATACGAGGCGCCGCAGGCGGCTGTGGAGGAGCTGGTATTTCTGGCTGACAGGTTCGGATACTGCAAGAGCATAGATATGAGCCTCTATGACAAGAACGCGGAGGCGGTCAATGCCGACTATAAGTTCGTCATACCCATGCTGAGTACAGACAAGATATGCGTATTCACATCTCTCGGGGTGATGCATTCCGTGAGG
This sequence comes from Lachnospiraceae bacterium, assembly GCA_963643215.1. GTDB lineage: Bacteria > Bacillota > Clostridia > Lachnospirales > Lachnospiraceae > Darwinimomas. The sequence continues at coordinate 14,686 of CAVIJY010000041.1, forward strand.
ATGCAGGATGTGCCTGCGGGAAAGCTCAAGGACAAGGGAATCCCCATCGACAATATCAGCAGATATGATGCCGCAGCCGAGGATGCGCTTGAGGTATGCTCCGGAAGTGACATGGAGGGAAGAAAACTGCTTTTTGTGACAGCCAAAGGACTGATAAAGACAGTCTCGTATACTGAATTTGCCACAAGCAACAGGGCTGTGGCCGCAACGAAGCTCGCTGAAGGCGACAGAGTCGTCGGAGTAAAGCTTCTGGACGGAGAAGATACCGATGTGATACTTGTGACGGATCATGATTATATGCTGCGATTCCCTCTTCCTGAGGTCACAGAGATGAAGAAGACAAGCAAGGGAGAAAAGGGGATACAGCTCGGAAAGGATGAAAGCGTGTCCGGAGTATACCTGCTGAAGGATACGGACACGATCATGATACGGGGACGCGAGGTCAATCCCGCGAGACTGAAGCCCGGACATCGCAACAACAGGGGCATAAAGGCGCGCCCGTGACGGACGGTCGGATGTGAGATGCAAAATGCGGACGGTCTGAAGCCGCCCGACACATAAAGGAGGGGAATATGGACAGAAAGATCAAGGTAGGCATCCTCGGGGCGACGGGGATGGTAGGCCAGCGTTTTGTGACGCTGCTTGCAGATCATCCGTGGTTTGAGATAGCGGCTCTTGCGGCAAGCGCAAGAAGCGCGGGAAAGACCTACGAGGAGGCGGTAGGCGGCAGATGGAAGATGCAGACTCCTATGCCCGACAGCGTAAAAGGAATCACGGTTGAGGATGTAGCTGATGTCGACAGGGTATCCGGAATGGTAGATATGTGCTTTTCGGCTGTTGATATGAGCAAGGAGGAGATAAAGGCCATCGAGGAGGCATATGCCAGGACGGAGACTCCTGTAGTATCCAACAACAGCGCCCACAGATGGACTCCGGATGTTCCCATGATCATCCCGGAGATCAATCCTCAGCATGCGGATGTGATTCAGTATCAGAAGAAGCGGCTCGGCACTGCAAGAGGCTTTGTAGCCGTAAAGCCGAACTGCTCCATACAGAGCTACACGCCAGCACTCAATGCATGGATGGAATATGAGCCCTACGAGGTAGTGGCGACCACATATCAGGCTATATCGGGAGCCGGAAAGACATTTGCGGACTGGCCGGAGATGGTGGAGAATATCATCCCGTATATAGGAGGAGAGGAAGAAAAGTCAGAGAAGGAGCCGCTCAAGATATGGGGTCATATCGAGAACGGAGTCATAGTTCCTGCAGCATCACCGGTTATCACATGCCAGTGTCTGCGTGTTCCGGTACTGAACGGCCATACGGCGGCAGCGTTTGTCAAATTCAGAAAGAAGGTGACGAAGGAGGAGCTCATAGACAGGCTCGTGAACTATACAGGTCTGCCTCAGCAGCTGAAGCTTCCGAGCGCTCCGGAGCATTTCATCCAGTATATGCAGGAGGATGACAGACCTCAGGTAAGGCTTGATGTGGACTTTGAAAGAGGCATGGGCGTCAGCATAGGAAGACTCCGCGAGGACACCGTATATGACTGGAAGTTTGTAGGACTTTCACACAATACTCTCAGAGGAGCTGCCGGCGGAGCCGTCGAGTGCGCTGAGCTGCTTACTGCACAGGGATATATAACAAGCAAGTAATGAAGGATCTTTTTATCGCGGAAAAACCGAGCGTAGCCGCCGAGTTTGCCAAGGTACTTGGCGTAGGCGGCTCCCGCCGCGGCGGTTATATAGAGAATGATAAATACATAGTCACCTGGTGCGTAGGGCATCTGGTGACTATGAGTTATCCGGACAAATATG
>CAVIJY010000042.1:0-16093 GCA_963643215.1 Lachnospiraceae bacterium
TCCCGCTGTATCATCATCTCGGCTGGGAGATCATCTCCAATAAGATAAGCTATGTCATCAAGGACAATCAGATACCGAACAGGCTCACGGCTGAGGGCTATATAAGAAGAGTGGACTGGGACAATGCAGAATTCCATGATTTACATTCGCATTTTGCGTCGGTTACACACGGATGCCTGTTCCGCAATTCACTGGCGTGGGAAGAATACTGGCGATGGGACGAAGATGATACCGATGTTGCCATATACTACAATGTTAAAAACAAGCCCTGCGGATACATGGTTTATCTTATCAAAAATGATATCATGCGCATAAAGGAAATGATTTACTTAAACCGTGAAGCGCAAAAGGGCCTGTGGGAGTACATACACGCACACAACTCAATGATAGACGAGGTTCACGGCAACACATATTTCAGCGAGCCGATAGCCTTTGAGATGGATGACGGTGATATCAAGGAGAGCATACGCCCTTATGCTATGGGACGCATACTGGATGTTAAAGCATTTCTGGAGAGCTATCCTTGCGACCCGGATGCCGAGGAGCTGGATATCACTCTCGAAATCAAGGACTCTCTGCTGCCGTGGAACAACAACTCCTTTAATGTGAATTTTGCGGGAGGGACCTGCAGGATTACAGACAGCCCGGCAAAGCTGCATCTGAAGATGGACATAGGAACCCTGACCACGCTGTTGATGGGATACAAGACAGCTGACCGTCTGCATGAATTGGAACGTATAGAGGGCGATGAAGAGACGGTAGAGCGTCTGGATGATGTTCTGTTCCATAAAATTCCGTATATATCGGATTATCTGTAAACTCAAGACATTCATTCCGACAGGGATGATGCAGACAAAAGCGGAATGACTATCCGGAAATACCGGCGCAAATCCGCTGGAATCACCTGAAAATGGTGATATAATCGTGATTGCGGTTTACGCAAATACAATTGAGCGTCTGCAAGGCGCCAAGCAGTTCGGGTCCGATATCCTGCTTGTAAAATATCAAAACCAAAGGAGAACAACATGAATTGCATCAAAAGAGAGTTGGAGGATTACAAGATCCTCCTGAGAAATGTGCCGAGTCTTGTAGTATCTTTGTTTATCGTCAGCGTCATTTCCATGAATCTGCTTGCGAATAAAGAATGGTTTACCACAGAATATCTGGCGCTTGACTGCGGATTTCTGGTGAGCTGGGTATCATTTCTGTGCATGGATATGATCTGCCGCAGATTCGGCGGAAAGGCGGCGGCAAAGATATCCATACTTGCGATGGCTGTAAATCTCGCCGTATTTATCATTTTCCGGTATGCGGCAGGGACATCCGGAATGTGGGGGCAGTACTATGAAACTGATTCCGTACAGGTCAATGATGCTTTGAACGCAACATTTGCGGGGAGCTGGCAGATAGTGCTCGGAAGCAGCCTTGCGATGCTGTGCGGAGCGGTGACTAATTCGGTGATAAACAGCGCTGTCGGAAGGCATCTGAAAAACAAGTCATTCGGAGACTTTGCGCTCAGATCGTATCTGTCAACTGCTGCCGGACAGTTTGTCGACAACTTTGTGTTTGCCGTGGTCGTATCCGTTCCGCTCTTCGGATGGACCATGAAGCAGGTGATCTTCTGCTCGCTGGTTATGGCAGGGTTTGAGCTGCTGTGCGAGGCGCTGCTCAGCCCTATAGCGTACCATATCACATGCGGATGGGATCGCGAGCATGTAGGAGAGGCGTATCTGAGATTTGCGCCGGCAGATCAAGAGGTCAGTATATGAAGCTTATCTTCGGACTGGGCAACCCGGGCCGCGAATATGAGAAAACAAGACATAACATGGGATTTATGACATTGGACATGCTGGCCCGAAAGCATGGAATCGCGATAAATTCCTGCAAGGACAAGGGCATGAGCGGCAAGGGCATGATAGGGACGGAGAAGGTAGTGCTGATAAAGCCGCTTACCTATATGAACCTCTCCGGAGAGTGCGTCAGAGCCTATGTGGACTTTTACAAGGCCGATGCGGCAGAAGATGTCATCGTGATATATGATGACATAGACATAGAGCCCGGTTTTCTGCGCATCCGCAAAAACGGCTCGGCAGGAAGCCATAACGGAATGAAATCCGTGATAAAATGCCTTGGTACGGAGTCATTTGCCCGGGTGCGCGTAGGGGTAGGCGCAAAGCCTGCCGGATGGGATCTTGCAGATTATGTTCTGGCCAGGCCGAGCGGAGAAGATGAAAAAAAGCTGAACGAGGCGATGGAGCATGCGACAGCAGCTATAGAGCTGATAGCAGAAGGCCGTATGGATGAGGCGATGAACCGATACAATGCAAAGAAGGAAAAGACAAATATCGGATAAGGCATGATAAATTACGACCCATTAAAGCAGTATGCGGAATATGAAGAGATCGAGACCGATCTGATAAGGGGAAGAGGCCCTGTACAGGTGGGAGGTCTTACAGATGGTGCCAAGGCATATGTGGCGGCAGTTACCGCTGCCGTAAAGCCTTGGCATCTTCTTGTAACATACGATGAGGCAAGAGCCAGAGAGCTGCTGGATGACATCAGCTGCTTTACAGACAATACCTTCTACTATCCTGCGAAGGATCTTTTGTTCTATGCCGCTGACATAAGAGGCAATCTGATATCAGGACAGCGCATAGATATATGGCGGCATATGCTGAATGATACGGGGGGATGCGTCGTCACAACGATAGATGCGCTCATGGACAAGCTGGAAGAGCCCGAGCAGTTCAGAAAAAAGGCACTGCATATCGGCGAGGATGACAGGATAGACATTGATGAGCTGAGCAGCGCGCTGTCAGCCTACGGATATGAGAGAACGACACAGGTTGAGGACAAGGGGCAGTTTTCAGTCAGAGGCGGGATCGTAGACATATTTCCGCTGACTGAGGAGGTGCCGTTTCGTATAGATCTGTGGGATGACACCATAGATTCCATGAAGACCTTTGATGTGCTGACGCAGCGGTCAATCGAGCAGGTGCATGAGCTGAATATATATCCGGCCGAAGAGCTGAAGCTGGGAGGATCAGCATCGTTTCTGAGATATTTTGACCCGGATAAAACGGCGATATTTGTTGATGAGCCGATGAGAATCAAGGAACGCGCCGGAGCCGTGGAGCATGAGTTTACGGAGGGAATGACCGGGCGTATCGAGAGCGGCCAGCTGGATGCCGCAGACGCGCCTGAGCTTTTTACGGCCGCAGAGATACTGGAGGATCTGGCCGGTCCGCATACGATGTATATGTCCGGACTTGACAGCATGGACGGAACCGATGTCAGACGGGCTCTTTCCATGACTGTAAAGAGCGTGGCCTCCTACAGAAACGCATTTGACATGCTTATAGGAGATCTGCGAAGGTACAATGGTCTCGGATACACGGTGATCGTGCTTTCGGCCTCCGAGACGCGTACCCACCGGCTTGCGGAAAGTCTGAGGGAGTATGCGATTCCGGCATATGTGCCGGACATGGGGGAGAGCGGCGTATATGATATCCGTCCGGCCTCGGTTGCGGTTATCTACGGAAACCTGCACAAGGGCTTTGAGATGCCCCTTATCAAGTTTGCGATCATCTCTGAAAGTGATATATTTGGTGTCCGCAAGAAGAAAAAGCGCAGAAAGTATCACAGTGATGATGCGTCATCCATCACATCTCTCTCGGAGCTTTCTCCCGGAGACTATGTGATACATGAGGATCACGGGCTCGGCATATATCGCGGTATAGAGAAGATCGAGCGGGATCATGTGGTCAAGGACTACATTAAGATAGAGTATGCAGGCGGTGACAACTGCTACCTGCCTGCAACGCGGCTCGAGGTCATACAGAAGTATTCCTCCGGCGGGGAGGATGTGAAAAAGCCCAAGCTGAACAAGCTTGGCGGCGCAGAGTGGGGCAAGACAAAAACCTATGTGAAGAAGGCCGTCGCCGAGATAGCCAAGGAGCTGGTTGCGCTTTACGCGGAAAGGCTGAACGGAAAGGGATACCAGTACGGACCTGATACCGTATGGCAGCGGGAATTCGAGGAGCTGTTCGAGTATCAGGAGACGGATGATCAGCTGAAGGCGATAGCTGATGTCAAGAGCGATATGGAGTCCGGAAAGATCATGGACAGGCTTATCTGCGGCGATGTAGGCTATGGAAAGACAGAGGTGGCTCTCAGAGCGGCATTCAAGGTGGTACAGGAGGGGCGGCAGGTTGTATATCTGGTTCCGACGACTATACTTGCCCAGCAGCATTACAATACATTTACGCAGCGCATGAAGGACTATCCTGTGCGGGTAGATATGCTGTCGAGGTTTCGCACGCCGGCACAGCAGGCAAAGACCATCGAGGATCTGAAGAAGGGACTTGTGGATATCGTCATCGGAACACACCGTGTGCTCTCGCAGGATATACAGCCGAAGTCTCTGGGGCTGCTCATCATAGATGAGGAGCAGCGCTTTGGCGTAAAGCACAAGGAGAGGCTCAAGGAGCTGAAGAAGGATGTCGATGTCATGAGCCTTACGGCGACGCCGATTCCGAGAACGCTTCATATGAGCCTTGTCGGGATCCGGGATATGAGCCTTCTCGAGGAGGCTCCTCAGGATCGCCAGCCGGTTCAGACCTATGTCATGGAATACAGCGACGAGATCGTACGCGAGGCCATACACAGAGAGACCTCGCGGGGCGGTCAGGTGTATTATCTGTATAACAGAGTGAACGGCATAGCCGATATCGCGGCAAGAGTGCAGTCATTGGCTCCGGATGTCAATGTGGGCTATGCGCACGGACAGATGAGCGAGCGGGAGCTTGAGTCGGTCATGCTTGATTTTGTCAACGGCGATATCGATGTGCTGGTGACGACGACCATCATAGAAACCGGACTCGATATACCCAACGCCAATACCATCATCATACACGACTCGGACAGGCTGGGTCTCGCGCAGCTTTATCAGCTGAGAGGAAGAGTCGGGAGATCGGGAAGAACCGCATACGCTTTTCTTTTCTACAGAAGAGGAAGAATGCTCAGCGAGGAGGCTGAGAAGCGGCTGAAATCAATAAAGGAGTTTACCGAGCTGGGCAGCGGCGTGAAGATAGCCATGAGAGATCTGGAGATACGCGGAGCCGGCAATGTGCTCGGAGCCGAGCAGCACGGGCACATGCTTGCGGTGGGCTATGATCTTTACTGCAAGATGCTCGGAACTGCCGTGAAGGAGCTGAAGGGAGAGGATATCAGCAGGACGGAGTACGAGACATCGGTGGATGCCGATATCGACGCATATATTCCTGCAGGATATATAAAGAGCGAAGAGCAGAAGCTGGATGTCTATAAGCGCATCGCCTCCATACAAAACGGTGAGGATCTGCTGGATATGCAGGATGAGCTTTTAGACCGCTTCGGGGAGATCCCAAGGCCGGTGGACAATCTTCTGCAGATTGCGATCATAAAGGCAATGGCTCATGAATGCTATGTCACGGATGTGGCGATTACGAAGCAGGATGTAACGCTCAGCATGTATCCGCAGGCGCGTCTTGATGTGGAAAAGATTCCGGAACTCATCAAAAGCTACAGAGGTATGCTGAGAATAAGACAGGGCAAGGAGACGGCATTTATCTACGAGGAAAGGGGAAGGCAGATCAATTGCACGGCGACTATGGCCGCTGCGAGGGCGCTGCTGGAGAGGCTTCATGAGTACATTTGAGATCGCACTGCTGGCCATGCTGGGATTGCTTCTGCTGCTGGTGATCTATCTGATAGTGCGCATTACGGTCTATATCTCCTATGATCAGGGCGGAGAGGACCGTATGACGGAGCTTATCATGAGGCTTCGCGACCGTATCGGAGAGAGCAGCGAGAAGTCGTCGCGGGAGATAAACGGCGCGATGATGCGCGGATTTGCATCCGTGCAGGAGTCAAGCAGAGACGGGATGCGCGAGATCAATGCGGCCATGCGTCAGGGGCTTGAGGATATACGCAAAACTACAGACAAAAACCTTGTGGCGATGCAGGCGGACATCAACGAAAAGCTGGACAAGTCGCTGAATGAACGCCTTGACAGCAGCTTCCGGCAGGTGGGGACGCAGCTTGAGGCGCTTTATAAGAGTCTCGGGGAGCTTCGAAATCTGGAAAGCGGAGTGGCCAGCCTCAACAGGACGCTGGCCAATGTCAAAACCCGGGGCATATACGGTGAGGCGCAGCTGAGAAATCTTCTGGCCAATATCATGGACAAAAGCCAGTATGAGGAAAATGTCGCCACGGTGCCACACAGTACAGAACGCGTGGAATTTGCCGTGAAGATCCCTGATAAGGACAGCGGAGGCTTTATCTGGCTTCCTATCGACTCAAAGTATCCGGCTGACATATACAGCAGAATCACAGATGCGGCAAGAGATGGTGACGCAGAGGCGCTGAAGGACGCTCAGAGAGAGCTGAGGGATCGTATAAGGCAGGAGGCAAAGAATATCAGCAGCAAGTATGTCAGTCCGCCGGACACAACAGATTTTGCGATCATGTTTCTGCCGACGGAGGGACTTTACAGTGAGGTTTTGAGGCTTGAGGATCTGGTGGAGCGCATACAGAGCGACTTCAAGATCGTGATAACCGGGCCGTCTACGCTTGCGGCTCTGCTCAACAGTCTGTCCATAGGCTTCAGATATCTGACTGTCAACAAGAAGTCAGAGCAGATACTCAAGCTGCTGGGAGATTTCAGAAATCAGTTCGCAAAGTTTGATATGCTGATAGATCAGGCTCACAGGAGGATAATTGACGCTCAGGAGAAGACGGAAGCTCTGGCAAAGCGCAGCGAGATGATTCAAAAAAAGCTGCAAAAGGTGGACCAGCTCGGGTATGAACAGGAGGAATCGGCGGAAATTAGGGAATCCTGAAGAAAATCATGCCTGTTTTTGGCTTAAATTCTTGACATTTAGTCAATCGAATACTATATATTACTTAGTTTCTAAATCTTCTTGTCAAAATACACTTGGAGGAAAAGACAATGAACAAACAGGAATTGGTAGAGGTTATTGCAGAGAAGACCGGAATGGCAAAGACCGACGCAGAGAAGGCACTCAAGGCTACAACAGAGGCTATCACAGAGGCGCTTGTAGCAGGCGATAAGGTTCAGCTGGTAGGCTTTGGTACATTTGAGGTTTCCGAGAGAGCAGCTCGTAAGGGCAGAAACCCCAGAACCGGCGAGGAGATGAAGATTAAGGCTGCCAAGACTCCCAAGTTCAGAGCAGGCAAGGGTCTTAAGGATGAGGTCAATGTAAAGAAGGCCGCTAAAAAGAAAACAGCAAAGAAGAAATGAGAATCGATAAATTTTTGAAAGTCTCCAGACTGATAAAGAGGCGCACGGTCGCCAACGAGGCATGTGATGCCGGTCGTGTTATCGTAAATTCGAGACCGGTCAAGGCATCATATGATGTGAAGGCGGGTGATATCCTGGAGATCAGATTCGGAACCTCAAATGTAAAGGTTGAGGTTCTGAATGTTACGGAGACAGTCAAAAAGGAAGAAGCAAAAGAGCTCTTCAAATACATATGAGAATCAGGCCGCAGCCATCAGTGCTGCGGCTTTTTTACGCAGGAAAATGATCCAAAGTCCAAGACTTGATTTGGATCCGGACAACAGCTGTATTGTTTGCTGAAGAGTGAGCGATACTGAAAATCATACCTGTGTAAAAACCATTCTATGGGGCTCTAATCTTGTGGGATTTGCTTTAAAAGTAGTAGAATAGCGTGAGATCAAGAGTATGGAAAGGACGCGCATATGAACAAGGCCATTATGGATGTACTCAACAAAACATGTGATGTGTATGACAGTATCACATTTCCAAAGGAAATCGTGATTCCCAATGATATGAAGCTCTCAGAGGTCATAAAGGGGGAACTGGCACTGTTTATGATGTATCTCTCAGCTTCAGATGGGACGATCACCAAAAGTGAGGCCGGCGATATCAGCGAGATGTTGGAGAAGACAATAGGCGCAGCAGTCATTCCTCCGGAACTCATCTCCAAATATATGCAGCAGAATAATATCTATTCAACAGAGTTTGAAAGCAGAGCACCATCCGCGTTAGTGCTGTCTGTGTTTATAGATAATGCTTTGGTGAAGCTGGGGCAGGGTGAAAACGCCAAATTAGCTCAGGTTGTAATAGATACCTATAAGATGGTTGGCGAATTTTTTATAAATGCGAATGGCGCGGCGACAGAGAATGCGCTGGCCGACTATAACACCTATATCAAGATGATGGAAACCTATCGTGATCAAAATTTTACAGGCATGGAGGATGCGGTAGTCGGGTTCACCAAGAATGGTGCAGATACTGATCAGGGTGATGAGAAATCAGGCTCATCAGGCGATACTGTTCCGGCACCAGCTAAAAAGGGCGTCAAAGCGCCTCGAAAGGGTTGAGAAAAACCGAAGAGAAACAGAGAAAGGCAGTTTATGAACCGAGCATTGAAGAAGGCTATTGACCAGCTCTTTGAACTGTGCGACGGCGGGTCAAGTTCAAGAGCAGAGACGATGACAACCAGCCCCGAGAGGCAGCAGCTACGGACAGAGTGCATCAACTTCCTGTCGTATCTGTCCTCATCTGATGGCACCATCTCGGAGTACGAGGCCGGATTCATAGCGGACTATTTTGACTATAATGTTGACGCGGAAGGTCTTCGCGCCTATATAGACGAGAACCACACATATACAACAGATTTCGAGAGTACACCTCCGGGTACGCTGGTGCGGCTCGTTGAGAAGGATAATGAGGTTGGCTCGTCACTGAAGAGATCCGCTTCTGCGGCCTATATCGCGGTCATGGAGTGCCTGGGCAAGGAATTTATCGTATGTGACGGCGCTGCAGACGAGCAGGAGGTGGATGACTTCACCATCTATTCGAACATGCTCCGGGACTACAAAAAGGCTCATGCCGACTTCTCCGACAAGATTCGAAGCGGCATAGATATCAAGGATGTCCATCCCGGGGAAAATGTCCCCAAGTTCGATGAGAGCGGCAAGAAAGAGGATACCCTGGATGATCTGCTGATAGAGCTGGATGAACTTGTGGGTCTTGCAGCGGTGAAGAAGGATGTGAACTCCCTCATACATCTGCAGGAGGTAAAGCGCCTTCGCAGAGAGCGCGGCATGAAGGAGATCCCGGTATCCAATCATCTGGTGTTCTACGGCAATCCGGGAACCGGAAAGACGACGGTGGCCAGGCTTCTGGCGCGTATCTATCATGTCATGGGAATACTCTCCAAAGGCCAGCTCATAGAGGTGGATCGTTCGGGACTTATTGCCGGATATGTGGGACAGACTGCGCTAAAGGTGCAGGAGGTGGTGGAGAAATCACTGGGAGGCGTGCTTTTCATCGATGAGGCATATGCTCTCACATATTCCTCCAGCGAGAATGACTACGGACAGGAAGCAGTGGATACACTCCTGAAGGCAATGGAGGATCACAGGGATGATCTTGTTGTCATCGTGGCAGGATATACGGAATTGATGCAAAAATTTATCGACTCCAATCCGGGTCTCAGATCCAGGTTCAACAAATATATCTATTTCAACGATTACAATGTGGATGAGCTGACGGCGATATTCAAGGTGACATGCAAGAAGTCGGGATATAAGCCGACGGACGAAGCTCTTGACTATGCAAGATCCGTCTTTGAGAAAAAGGTCGCGCATAAAGCTGAGAACTTTGCCAATGCCCGTGAGGTGCGCAATTTCTTCGAAAAAGCCATGATGAAGCAGGCTGACCGTTTGTATGATGCTAAGAATCTGACGGATGAGCAGTTGGCAACACTGGAAGTTGAGGATCTGCAGGGAATCGAGTAGTACACCAGCATATCAGAACAGTACCCGGAAAGGATCACGATATGAGTAAGGCCAACAACATCATAATTCTTCCGGAGCTTGAGGAGCTGAAGGCAGAGGTTGAGCGGCTGCGCACGGAATTGTCTATGCTCATGCTGGAACGTGATGAGCTGAAGTTCGTCATCTGCAAGAACATAGAAGCTGAATATATGCTCAAACTCGGCGGTCTTGAGTATAAGGCATATGAGGCACAGTGCAATGTCTTGCGTCTTAAGCGACAGCTGGAGTTGATGCAGGCAAGGCTGAACCGTCAGGAATCTATCGTCATGGCTGTGATAGAGACGATCTTGAACACAGAGTTTGCCGAGTATCAGAAGAAACTCGACGAGCAGGTGGGCAAGATGAACGAGGCCATTGAACGCAGCAATGCCGATGTGCTGTCAGAGGAAGAGACCAAAGAACTGAAAAAGCTCTATCGTAAGATCGTCAAGGCACTCCATCCCGACATGAACCCGAATATCACAGATGCGCAGCGCCAGCTCTTTGATAATGCTGTCATGGCATACAAGAATGGCAATCTTGATGCTCTCAGAGCTATCGCCGGGATGATAGGAGATGCCGATCTGCAGGTAAACCAGACCGATGCCAAGGCCAAGCTTCTCGAAGAAAAGAAGAGCCTGGAAAAGCTCCTTGAGAATGTCAGGAAAGAGATACAGACGATAAAATCGGAATATCCATATACGATGAAGGAGCTTCTCGCGGATGACGAGAAGGTTGAGGCGAGAAAGCGCGAGCTTGAGCTGATCATCAGCAAGTATGAGGAGATGGCAGGCGTATATAAGGCACGGATCGATGAGTTAATGAAGAAAGCAGTATGAGGCTGAATGATGGCGGGTAAAGGAAAAAGCGGCAAGCCTAAGAATGATGAAGCGAATGGGAAAAGCGCCAAGAATCTCGGCTCGAAGGCGGGTAAATCTGATAAGGCTAAGCCCGTAAAGTCACAGAAAGCCAAAACAAAAGACATAGATCCGGAGAGCGGACTCTCCGAGATTGACGCAGCAGCGCGGGAGAAAGGAGCTTTCGGTTCTCTGACCACGACTCGAAGCAGCGGTGTGGTAAGTCTCTTCCACGGTACCGGAGGACTGGATGTTCCGATGCCATTTGAACGGGACATCCTGGTTCTGGAGAGCTACATCGCGGGAACGATGCATGTGGATGGGATAGATGAGATAGTGAAGACCCTCAAGATAGGTGAGGAGCTTGATCTTTTCCGGCAGCCGGATAATGACTATGATGACAAGGCCATTCTTGTAAAGACGAAAGCCGGTGTAAAGCTCGGCTATATAAAGCGGATGCAAAATGAGGTTATGGCATGTCTTATGGACGCAGGAAAGAGCTTTCGCGCGTACATCTCGGATAAGGAGATGCTCCCGGGGCGAAGTTTTGGTGATATGTGGGCGAAGATTTCGATAAAGGTGTATATGCATGAGTGATAATAACGCCATAATTAATGTCAATGGCGATAGTTATTATGTTAATGGGCCAATAGAACAGGAATGTCGGGATAAAAAGCATGTCCAGGACGACAGCGCGACAGGGAAGACTACGCTGGTCGAAATGATACGAGAATTTGCGTTTTAACGGAGCTTAGGTATACAAATGCACGGAATGGCTGCGCAAATCCTGATCATATTGACGGTTTTATGATTGCCGTTGACTTATCGCGGCTGCTCATTTTATAAGTATAAATACGAGAGGTTTCTTTGAGCTCACCTGCGCTGGCAGGATGAGCTGGTTCGATTACATTTCATTCTTTTATCAAAGTGTCCGCAGCGGGCGGATCTTCTGCTTTTCAGGTTTAGATCATCTGTTGTTTTTCAAGCATCATTCAATCATATGAGAGGAAGACAAATGAATAGAAACATTGCAGCCGAGCGGACGGCCTTATTGATCGTCTGCACCATTTCGGTATGCCTGATAGTGTTCAACGGGCTGCTTCTGGCGGATACGCTTGTCATGAGGAGACCAGGAAGATCTATGACAGGAGTCATGCCGCTGGTCGTGCTGTCTGATTCGATGTATCCGACTCTGGAGGCCGGGGATCTGATCATAGTCAGGCAATCAGAAACAGAATGCCTGAAAAGCGGAGATATCATCGCATTTTATGATGATAAGGGAGCGGAGCCGGTGATAGTTACTCACAGGATAGTTTCTGTCGGGCGGTCGGATGATGGATCAGCGGCATATACGACACAGGGGGACGGGAACAACACTCCTGACAGGGATAAGGTGAGGGATGAGAATGTGATCGGAAGTCTACATTACAGGATTGCGGGAGCCGGGCGAATCATACTGGCGATCAGAAATTCACTGCCGTGGATATGCGCCGTTCTTGCGGTATCATTGGCTGTATTCGTGCTTCGGATACATCCGCAGGGAGAGGGCTATGAGGAAGCATGAGTACAGAAAGGCAGGCAACGACAGCAAGGAAAACAGAGGTCGTGGTCTAATATGCAGAGCAGCTGTTCCTCTGATACCTTTTATCATTGCGGCGGCGCTTTTATATGTGACGCGGGGCACATTTGCATCATACAGGAAGTCAGAAAGAGAGCGAAGCGAGGCCATGGCCGCCGGATATGCGGTAGAGCTGGAGCTGCAGGAGACAGATTCTAAGATAGAGATAGTGCAAAATGATGCGTGGAGGCACGACAGGCTCATCGTTGTGAAAAATCATTCCGAGACGGCTGTGGCATACAATATAACGATATCCCTCGTGGACGAAGAAAAATGGCCGGAGGGGATCACGGCAGTGCTTCTTATCGGCGATGAGGAGAAGGCAGCCTCAGCGATAAGCGGAAATGCATGCATCTTTACTGATGACAGGTGGAGGCTGGAGCAGGGGGCGCAGGAGCAGATAGAGTACGGTCTGAAGCTGAATACAACATATGCTGCGCCTTCGGGAGGCTATCGATTTGAGGTATCGTCCTTTACCTGGCAGGCATACTGATCAAAGGAGGCGCGATGGAGAAAAGAGATATGATAAAGAAGCTCGTGATCCTTTGTGCTGCATTGATATTGGCCGGCTTCGTATGTGTGCCATCAACAGGCACATACGCGAGATATGCTGCGACATATCGCGCCATGCATGATATCGTCCTGACCGTAGAGCCTGGAACATACGCCATTGTATATCATTACGGAGCGGGGATCACATCTGATCAGGCTGCAGAGGATCAGGATGTGCGGACATTTATATGCAAGATCGGAGAGACGGTGACGATCCCTGCGGTGGGTGAGTATTATGTCAGGACGGGCTATAAGGGGACGGCATGGAACACATCACCGGATGGAACGGGAACAGACTATACAGCAGGATATATCGGGGCAGATCTTGCAGAGGGTGGAAAAACGCTCAATCTTTATGCTATATGGGATGCCAATATCTACAGGGTGAATTATGCGGTTAATATACCGGAAGCGGCGAGAGGACAGGCAGAAAATGTACCGGACAGCGCCGAATGGGCATATGATGCGGACTGTGTTCTGGCCGAAGCGCCGCATATCGCGGGCTATGTATTTGACGGATGGTTTTTGGATGAGGCCTGCAGTCAGAAGCTGGGCGATGCGGGGGCTGCACTTGAGAGACCGAATCTGTCGAGTGCAGATGGAGATACGGTCGATGTCTATGCAGGATGGAGCCCGGGGAGCGCCGAATATACAGTGAACCATTGGCTGCAGAAGCTTGACAGTATCGGAAAGACTGCGCTGCAGACAGATGACTATGAGCTGACCGAAAGTGTGGTATATACGGGAATCACGAGCAGCGAGATAACTCCCGGGACAGTCAGCCGCATAGGCTTTGTATCGCCGACTCCGTATGCCGGGGTGATAGAAAATGACGGATCCGGCATATGGAACTACTATTATGACAGAGAGTCATATGTGCTTAGCTATAATGCAAACGGAGGCACAAGGGCTCCGGCGAAGGAGACGGTATACTACGGAGAGCTTCATACGCTCAGCAGCCGTGTTCCTGTTCGAAGCAATTATGTGTTTCTGGGATGGTTCGAGCAGACAGACGGCACAGAGGAGCTGGAAACAGTGGAGATCACATCGGATATGACCGTATATGCCCGATGGAGACTGGATACCGTGAAGATAACATATATGCCGAACCTGCTGCCATCAGGCTATACACAGGTGGAATGGATAGAAGGAGACGGCGCATCGTATATAAAAACCGATCTGATGCTGAATGAAGATGCGCAGGTCAGAATCATATATGAGCTTACGGAGGCTCGTTCAGGAAGCGGTGGAATATTCGGAGCCGGGGGAGATGCGACATTTGCAGCGTCGGCGGGCGCTGCCGGGCTGATGCTGAGTTATGGGACATCGGATACGCAGACAGAGAGTATCGGCGTGACGGCAGCTCTGTACGACGGATCCCCGGTATCGCTGAATGCCGAGAGCGATTTACAGGGAAAGCATGTGCTGTATGCCAACAGGCATGTGTGGAGGATAGACTCCGAGATACAGGCAGTCTTCGCATATGAGGCATTTGAGACAGCGGAGGGAGCCATGCTGTTTGCACAGGATAATGCGCAGGGATATCTGAAGGGAAGGATATACGGAGCTCAATTTATGTCTCGAAGCGGCCTTGATGCATCACTTGTCCCGGCGGTGAGCAGCTCAGGAGAACCGGGCATGTATGATGTGCAGATGCAGCGTTTTTACTCAAATGCCGGGACAGGGGAATTTACAGCGGGTCCGGAGACAGAACCGAGAAGCAAGGATGCTGTCCGTCGTGCAAAGATACAGGCTATGGAGGATCCGTTTGAAAGAAACGGGTACTGTCTGACCGGCTGGAACACAAAGGCGGACGGAAGCGGGGTCAGTTATCGGCCCGGAGCGTATATCACACCGCGGGAGGATATGACACTGTATGCGATGTGGGAATACAGTGTGCCGACATTGAAGGCCGGGCACTCCTGGTATGATGCTGACCAGGGAGGAGACGAGAGCTTATACACCGAGATACATATCGTGGATCTGATAGAGGAGGAGACCAGAGAGCAGGCTCAGGCGGTATGGAATGCTGATGAGGATGATACGGGAGCGATCAAATGCTACAGACTCGGAACACAGCTGTGGATAGCCGGAAACGGTACCGGAGCGATATATATGGCGCAGGATGCGTCAGGGATGTTTCAGGACATCAATGCGTCGGGCGAGACCGATGTGACGCGCGCATTCACGCAGGCGGAGAGAATAGACGGACTCGACCTGCTTGATGCATCACGATGCGAGGTGATGGAGTGGATGTTTACTGCACTGTCGCAGGATGCCGATGATGAGGTATGGACTGATGTGGGCGTCCTCGGGGAGCTGAGCGGGATCGAGAGCTGGGATGTGTCCGGAGTACAGAGCATGGCCGGTATGTGCTGCGGGCTTGCGGCGCTGACCGCGCTGCCGGATCTTTCGGCCTGGGATATATCAGGCGTCCTGTCATTGGAATATGCTTTCGCGGGCTGCAGCGGTCTTGAAAGTCTGCATCTCGGCACCTGGGACACATCGCAGATCGAGATACTGTACAGAACATTTTACTGCTGCAATGCGCTTGAATGGCTGAATCTGAAAGGATGGGATCTGTCGCTTGCAGCCGATGTGAGCTCCATGTTCGAGGGATGCACCGGCCTGTCGACCATATATGTATCAGATACATGGTCGATAGGCACAGCGGTAGCTGATTATGATATGTTCTACGATTGCATCAGCCTTACAGGAGGAGCAGGTACCGGGTACAGCGCAGAGCATACGGGAAGCGACTATGCTCACATAGATACCGAAGACGATCCCGGCTATCTGACCGATGCGTCATTCTGGGATGAGATGATCAGTCAGACTGCCCTGGCCGCGATATACGCTGAGGAATCATCACTGAATACGGATCTGACGATATACGATGCAGAATCATCACCGAATGCGGATCTGCAGGTATATGATGCAGGATCATCGCTGAATGCAATGCTGCCGGTATATGATGCCGAAGCACTGGCTGATATACAGCAAAGATATATCGCTGCGCTGTTTCAGTATGAGGGAAGCCTGTACGACGAGGCATCGGGAGAATTCACCCCGGGGATATCGCCGCTGACAGGCATCGCATATATGTCGAAGGACGAGTGGATACATTCGGATGAATATATGAAATGGGATCGGGAATGTGAATATCTCAAATCACTGCTTAGCTGAGAAAATATCCTCGCTGGCTTTCTCCCTATAC
>CAVIJY010000043.1:0-15844 GCA_963643215.1 Lachnospiraceae bacterium
TGCTATATCATAGCTTTCATCTATCTGTGACATATATTGTCCTCCAGATTCAAGCGCGAGCAGTGCTTGCACGTGCTCGCATTTGAATCGCCAATCAAGTTTGGAAGTTTACTTCCAAACTTTGTCCTCCAGATTCAAGCACGAGCAGTGCTTGAATGTGCTCGCATTTGAATCGTCAATCATTCCTTCCTACTTGCCCATACAAAATCTCGAGAATATCTCGTCTATGATTTCATCGCCTATCTGCTCCCCCGTGATAGCTCCGAGAGCTTCATAGGCCGCGGTCAGATCTATCGAGAAAAAATCCTCCGGCTGTCCGTCTTCTATGCTGCAAATCACCATATCCAGCGAATCTCCGGCCTCAATCAGCGCCTGTTTGTGCCTCAGGGATGTGATGATGACCTGATCCGTGCTCCCTATAGATCCCTTAAAAAACATGTCCTTTATGGTATCCGACAGCTCATCAAGCCCTCTCCCGTCATGAGCAGAAAATGTGATGACAGGCGCGCCCGTAAGAGCCGCTATATCCTCATCTTTTATGACCGTTTCAAGATCCGATTTATTTATCAAAACTATGCTTTTTTGAATCGCCCCATCATCCCTTTTCTCAGAAAGGGATACCAACAGCTCCTTGTCCTCTTTGCTCAGTCTGACAGCTCCGTCTATGACGCATATCACCAGATCCGCATCCGTGGCTGCTGCTCTTGCTCTTTCAACACCTATCCTCTCTACAGGATCATCACTGTCCCGAAGCCCTGCAGTATCCGTGAGATTTATGCTGACTCCGGACAGGTTTATATGCTCTGTGAGAGTATCTCTTGTAGTTCCGGGTATCTCCGTGACTATAGCTTTATCACTGTGAGTCAGCAGATTGTAGATCGATGATTTTCCCGCATTCGGTCTGCCGATGATGACCGTGTCTATCCCGCTTTTCATGATGATTCCTGAGTCTGCATCTCTTAAAAGGCTCTCTATACGGCATTTCATGCCCTTAACCTTTTCCATAAGCTCATCAGGATATCCCTCCAGATCATAATGCTCAGGATCATCCAGAGCCGCCTCTATATAGGCGATCTCATATCTCAGATCATCTCGAAGTGCTCTTATCTCATGAGAGAGATTTCCTTTAAGTTGCCTCATTCCGGCTCTCAGCGCATATGAGTTTTCCGCTTCTATCACATCTATGACAGCCTCGGCCTGAGCAAGATCCATCTTGCCGTTGAGAAACGCTCTCTTTGAGAACTCTCCGGGCTGCGCCGGCTCGGCTCCGGCCTCAAGCACCAGACTCAGTATCCTCTGCATCACAAGTGTTCCTCCATGACAGTCTATCTCTACCGTATCTTCTCCGGTGTAGGTTCTCGGAGCTCTCATGACCATCACCAGAACCTGATCCACTATCTGCCCGTGATCCATGATATGTCCGTAGTTGACTGTATGCGTATCACACTCCATCAGGCTCTTTTTTCCTTTATATATCTTATCCGCTATGGATATGGCATCCTCTCCCGATATACGAACTATCCCTATTCCGCTCGGAGAAAGAGCCGTCGCTATAGCCGCTATGGTATCTGTTTTCTTCATCTCTCTTCCCCTTATTTATATAAAAGAAGGCTGCGAATATCACCATATTCGCCAGCCTTCTTTCACAAAGCTGCGTCCGGATATCCGGACTTATCATTTTTTATTTTTGTCCTCCAGATTCAAGCACGAGCCGTGCTTGCACGCGCTCGTATTTGAATCGTCAATCAAGTTTGGAAGATTACTTCCAAACTTCATCTCCGTAGCTGCTCTCCGACTGACGGGATCTGTTTCTGTCATATCCGCGCCCGCGGTTTGCATAGCCTCCGGATCTTGAATCTCTGCCTGAACCATTGTATCTGCGATGGTTCTGATCTCTTTTCAGAAGTATTACCACATGCCTGTACGGCTCATCTCCCTCGCTGATGGTTGTCACATACGGATCTCCCTGCAGCGCAGAATGTATGATGCGTCTCTCATACGGATTCATAGGCTCCAGCTCTACCTTGCGTCTGCTTCTCTTTACCTTCTGAGCTATATTGTGAGCCAGCTCTTCAAGCTTTGCCTTTCTCCTGTCGCGATAGTTTTCTGTATCAAGCTTGACCCTGATATAGCCGCTTCTGTGCTTATTGACAACAAGGCTTACAAGATACTGCAGCGAGTCAAGCGTCTGTCCTCTCTTTCCTATCAGGACTCCCATATCATCCCCGCAGAACTCATAGTATATCTCATTGGTGCTATGATCAAACTCCGGCTTTATCTCAGCCTTTATGTCCATGACAGCAAATATACTCTGCAGGAACTCCTCACCCTTCTTTATAAGCTCTGCTGCCTCTTCATCGCTTACCGGCTCGATGGCCTCTTTTTCCTGTTCATGAGCCTCGACAGGTGTGTCTTGTGTATATTTTTCTGCTGCCTCGCAGACCTTTGCACCAACCGGATCGGCTGCATCCGAAGTTTCATTATCTTCAGCCGGCTGCTTTTCCTGTATCATTGTCTCAGCTGTCTTATCATCATCGGCCGCCTTCTGAATATCATTTGCCGCATGCTCCCCGGCAGGCTTTACGGCTTTCTCAGCTTCAGCTGCTTTTGGCTGTATCACAGCCTCTTCTTTCGTATCTGCCTTGTCAGCTATCTGTGCCTGCTCATCTATCTCTTCTTCACTCTTTATTCTGGCACTGATGACCCATGGCTTACTTCCTATGAATCCGAGAAGCCCGGAGCTTCCCTCCTCTATCACCTTAAATACTATATTGTCACTGGACGTATTCAGCTTGAGCAGAGCCTGTGTTTTGGCCTCATCCAGTGTCTTCGCTGAAATTTTGATCTCTTCCATCTTATTCGTCCTTATTCTGCCTTATCTTCAGTCTTTGCTTCCGAATTTGTTTCTTCTTTAGCTGCATCTTCCTGTACCGCTGACTCTTTTACCTCATCGGCTGCCACAGGCTTATTCTCTTCAGCTTCCGGTGATTCCTTGCCTTCATCAACCTTCCTTTGCCCGCTCTTTTTACCTCTGCGAAGCTCCTCCTGACGCTGATTATAGAGAAGTACCATATTTGCTCTGGCAGTAAGCGAATTCGGATCGGCATTCAGATTGTAGTATTCATTGGATGCCTCCTGATGCTTTGCGGAATTGCTGCGTCTGAGCTCCTCCTTGCGATCCTCCTGCGCCTGCAGCTCGTCGCGATTTGCTATATTTTCTATGGTTTTCTGGTTTGCCTTGACCGGCGGAAGTCCCTTCTTAGCTCTTCTTTTGTTCGTCTTTTCAAGATTCTGCTCTACTATCTGAGCGACATCCATGCTTGAGAGGTGCTTATTCACGCCGATCTGTATGATCATTCTTGCAACCGAGCTTGCTACCCAGTAAACACCTATAGCCGATGCAAATGTGAAGCAGAAGAATACAGACATCAAAGGCATGGTTGTATTCATGGCTCTCATGCTTGCAGCCGTTTGATCCGTCGGATCCGGCTTCGGCTGATCCTTCATCATCAGATGCGTGCTGTACCACTGTGTGAGTCCGGCAAGAATAGGTATCAGCCATGCCCAGTTGGGCTTCATTCCCTGCCACGGTGACATCGAAAGATTTATTCCGAGGAAGGTATTGATGCTTACTGATTCATTAGCTACAACAGTGATTTTATCGGCGAGCTCCGGGAAGAATGCTTTCATTGAATCCCACTGCTCAGGTGTCAGCTTATAGAGAAAATCTATAACCGAATTCAGCTCCTGTCCGGTGAAGCTGTTTCCCATCCTTGCGGACTTGACTATAGCTGCAAGGGTTTCATTTCCGTCTGCTATAAGCGCGGGGAGACCTGCGTCTATGATAGGCTGCGCCACTGTCTCGAAAAGAGCCCTTACCTCAGGAACATAAGCCGGTATCCTGTATATGACCTGATAAAGAGCGAAAAGGATAGGCATCTGTATGAGCAGCTGGCTGCATCCTCCGGTCATACTTGTGCCATACTTATCATATATGGCCTTCGTCTCAGCCTGCATCCTCGCCATGCTCTGCTGGTCTGTCTTGTTCTTGTACTTTGCCTGTACCGCCGCAAGCTCAGGCTGCATGACTGATGTTATCTTCTGTGTTTTCTGCTGCTTTATGGTCATGGGCAGCATGATGATATTTACCACAAATGTGAAAACTGTGATACATATTCCTATATTATGGATGCCCAGACCACTGTAGAGAAACGTCATGATAAGTCCGAGCAGTGATGCGACCCAGCCGATGATCGGAGTTGTCGACTTAGTAAGATAGAATCTGTGCACTTGTTAAGTACCTCCTATGATGTAAGTTCCTATGAACCTCAAGAGACCGGATCATATCCGCCCTTGCCCCACGGATTGCATCTGATTATCCGCCACAATGCGAGTAAACCGCCCTTCAGCGCTCCATATTTTTCTATCGCTTCTATTGCGTATTGGGAACATGATGGTGTAAATATACACGGAGGTCTGTACCAATATGGAGAGATGTTCTTTTGATAAAATCTTATCAAGGCTATACAGAGTTTTTTCATAACATAATTCCATGCCTTTTCGCGAGATTTAAAAATGCAGCCTCCGCATCCTTGTATCCCTGTGCGGCATCAGATGTGCGTGCTATCACCACTATGTCATAGCCGGTCTTCATGTCCGCGGCGTGAAGCCTGAATACCTCACGCATGAGCCTTACTATCCTGTGGCGTATGATGCTGTTTCCTACCTTTTTCGATGCGCTTACACCAAGTCTGTTTTTCTCCAGATTGTTGGGCATCACATACATTACGAACAAATGGTTCGCGTAAGACCTTCCTTTTCTATAGACGATCCTGAAGTCGTCGTTTTTCCTGATAGACGGAAATCTTCTCATGTAAAAAAACCGGGGAACGTATCCCCGGCGGTTTGGTTTATGCAGATAATCTTGCTCTTCCCTTTGCTCTTCTTGCAGCAAGAACTTTTCTTCCGCCTGCTGAGCTCATTCTTGATCTGAAGCCATGAACTTTCTTTCTCTGTCTGTTCTTCGGCTGAAATGTCATCTTCATATTAAAGCACCCCCTTACTGTATATTTCTGACGGATCTCTCCGTATAGTCCTCAAAAAACACGCCTGTTCATTATATGTAAAAATAAAATTCCCGTCAAGCGCTTTAATGGCAGCAACAGAGCCGATAAATATCCACATAAACCTTCTCATCTGAAGATACTGTTCACTTATTCTACCGGATTTTCACATGTTTTCCTACGTATTTCTTCTTCGCATTAACATAATTGGAGTAGTTATTCACATGTTATAAACTTTTTGTGGATAACTACTTTGTTTTATATATAACATTCACTCTTATCAAACCTTTAATCAACTATTTCATCACCTTATTTTGTTGATAACTTTTTTATTTCTTTGTATAATTTATAAGCTAAAATGCTGTCATACTCTTGAAGGAGAGGTATCTAAGTTTATGTTTGAAAAGATCATATCCGCCTGGGACGATATAATCGAATATATAAGAAATGAGCTTGAGCTTTCTCCTGTCTCATACAATGCATGGCTGCTTCCTTTAAAGCTTCATGAGCTTACAAAAGACTCCTACGGCAATAATCTGCTTGTAGTAATAGTTCCTGACGATACCTGCAGGACATTTGTCAGAAAGAGATATTCAAGAGTTATATGCATAACAATAGAAGAAAAGACGGGTATCAAATGTGATCTTGATCTCGTTCTTGAATCTGAGCTTGCGGCGCGAAAGCGTGAGGCATCCAGACGCGGCGGACTTATCAATGACAGCTCTAAAAGCAGCTCTGATATAGTTAATACCCCGGCATATGCTCATTCCAATCTGAATCCAAAAAATACATTTTCAGCCTTTGTTATAGGATCAAGTAACAATATAGCTCATGCCGCGTGCCTTGCAGCAGCCGAAAACCCCGGTGAAATCTACAATCCTCTTTTTATCTACGGCAATTCAGGGCTCGGCAAAACTCATCTGATGCAGGCTGTGGCGCATTTCGTTCTCAA
Source organism: Lachnospiraceae bacterium (assembly GCA_963643215.1). Classification (GTDB taxonomy): domain Bacteria; phylum Bacillota; class Clostridia; order Lachnospirales; family Lachnospiraceae; genus Darwinimomas. Next base: position 6,016 of record CAVIJY010000043.1, read on the forward strand.
TAAGAATCCGGACGCCAAAGTTTTATATGTATCGAGTGAGACATTTACCAATGAGCTGGTTGAATCTATCCAGCGCGGCACTACAAATGAATTCAAGAATAAATACCGAACAAATGATGTTCTGCTCATCGACGATATACAGTTTATAATAGGAAAAGACAAAACCCAGGAGGAGATATTCTATACCTTTGAGGCTATGTATGAAGCAAAAAAGCAGATCATCATCACCTCTGATCGTCCTCCTAAGGAGCTGAAGACCCTCGAGGATCGTCTTCGCTCAAGATTTGAGTGGGGGCTCACCGTGGATATACAGCCTCCGGACTACGAGACAAGAGTGGCGATATTGCGCAAAAAGGAGGACATGGAGGGTATCAATATAGACGATGCCATCATCAAATACATAGCCTCCAACATAAAGGGCAATATCCGTGAACTTGAGGGAGCACTCACAAAGGTAGTAGCCATGGGCAAGCTTCTTGATATGAAGGAAATCACACTTGATACGGCGAAAAATGCCCTGAGGGATACTATTGATCCAAACAAAGTAGTAGTTATAACCAACAGCAGTATACTTCAGGTAGTATGTGATCATTTTTCAGTATCGCGCGATGATATCATCAGCACAAAGCGCAACAAGGAGCTTGTATTTCCGAGGCATGTTGCTATGTATCTGATGCGAACCATGACAGTATCATCATTTGAGCAGATAGGAGAGTTTCTTGGAGGCAGAGATCATACAACAGTTATTCACGGTTTCAACAAAATATCCGACGAGATAGATGTGAATAACGAGCTTTCAAATACAATCGAGATCATAAAGAAAAAGATATCTCCATATTGAAACTCAGGTTTTAAAGAAGTTTTTAAGATTCTTTCAACATGAAAAAATTGTAGGGATTTTCAATTTTAAGCCATTTTCGAGACTTGTTTACATATCCACACTCCCTACTATTATAACTGGATATAAATATATATTTATCTATGAGCGAGGTGCCCATGAAAATAGGATGTAGAAAAGCTGATCTGCAGGAAGCGATCAATATAGTTTCAAGAGCGGTTCCGGTGAGAACTGCCAACTCTATTATGGAATGTATACTCTTTGACGCATCAGCCGGACGCATAGCACTGGCAGCTACAAACTCCGAGCTTAGCATACAGACTGTCATAGACGGAGAGATAATGGAAAGAGGCAGCGCTGCTCTCAATGCTGCACTGATATCGGAGATTATAAAAAAATGCGAGGATCCGGAGAGTACGGTGGTCATAGACTGCGATCCTTACAACAACTATACAGTAACTGTAGAAGCGGAGAACTCGGTATTTAATTTTTCGGGAAGAGACGGAGATGAATTTCCGGTTCCTGAATATATTGAAAAGGACAGATATATAAGTCTTTCTCATTTTACTCTGAAGGAGGCTGTACGCCAGACTGCATTTGCATCGGCTGTCAGTGACAATAACAAGATGATGGGCGGCGCTTATTTTCAGGTTGAGGGTAATCGGCTGCGTGTCACAACGCTTGACGGTCACAGAATAGCTATCCGAAATATAGAGATGAAAGACGATTACGGAACATTTTCCGCTATCATACCGGTCAAATCACTCAATGAAATAAGCAAGATCATATCCTCTGACAATGAAAAGGAGCTGATTATATATTTCAATGACAATTTTGTTGAATTTGAGTGGGATGAAACCAAGGTTATAACCAGAGTTATAGACGGAGATTTCTTCCGTGTATCACATATGATAAACTCAGATTATGAGACTAAGGTAATCATAAACAGAAATGATCTGGTAAGATGCATCGACAAGTCTATGATATTTGTAAAGGAGAGTGATCATAAGCCCTGTATATTTACCATAACGGTCGACAATCTGAATGTGAAGATAAGAGCTTCACTCGGAGCTATGGATGCCGATGCTAAGTGCGAAAAGATTGGGCGAGATCTTAAAATTGCATTTAATCCTAAGCTTATGATAGATGTCCTCAGGGTCATAGACGATGAAGAGGTTGAGCTTTATTTTACCAATGCCAAGGCACCGTGTTTTATCCGGGATGATGAGGAAAGCTATATATATCTCGTGCTTCCTATGAATTTTATAGATTAAAAGTCATGAGAATCGAGTCGCTGGACTTAAAAAATTTCAGAAACTATGATGAACTTCATCTGACATTTGATGAGCATACAAATCTTTTTTATGGCGATAATGCACAGGGAAAGACCAATATCCTTGAAGCAGTATATATGTGTGCCATGGGGAGATCTCATCGGGGAAGCAAGGACAGGGAGATCATAAATTTTAACAGAGATGAGTCACACATAAAGCTGAGGCTGAACCGGAGAGGACAGCCGTATGTGATAGATATACACTTGAAAAAGAACAGGCCGAAGGGGATAGCCATAAACGGAGTACCTATACGCAGAGCTTCCGAGCTGTTCGGAACAGTCAATGTAGTATGCTTTTCACCGGAGGATCTGAATATCATAAGGGACGGTCCTGCGGTGAGGCGCAGATTCATAGATATGGAGATGTGCCAGCTCAACAGCCTTTATGTTCACTCGCTGATAAATTACAACAAGGCTCTTATTCAGAAGAACAAGCTTCTCAAGGAGATAGACAGGCACGAGGACTGGCGTGAAACTCTTGATATATGGGATCTTCAGCTTGAGAGATTCGGCAATGAGATCATCAATTACAGAAGATCCTTTATAGATGAGCTGAATGTCATCATAAAGAGGATACATTCCGATCTGACTGCCGGAGCGGAAAAGCTGCATATCACATATGAATCAAACAGCATAAGGGATATGAGAAATGAAGAGCTTCGCCAGAGAATGACGCTTACAGGCCCTCACAGAGATGATTTGGGAATATACGACTCAGATATAGATCTTCGCAGATACGGGTCGCAGGGGCAGAAGAGGACAGCGGCGCTTTCATTGAAGCTGGCGGAGATAGAGCTTGTAGAAAAAAAGATAGGCGACTATCCGGTGCTGCTTCTTGATGATGTGCTGTCGGAGCTTGACGGAGGAAGACAGTCTCATCTTCTTGAAAGAATAAGCAATATACAGACCATCATCACATGTACGGGAGCCGAAGGATATATGAACGGAGGTCTGAAAGTTGACAGGCTCTTCCGTGTCAGAGCCGGAAGTGTAGCTGACGAAACCTCGGGTCTTTTTGACGAGAGATCCGTTAATGGAGGAAATAAATGAGTTCGGATTACAATGCGGAACAGATACAGATACTTGAGGGGCTTGAAGCCGTAAGAAAAAGACCCGGTATGTACATAGGATCCACATCCTCACGGGGACTTCATCACCTTGTTTACGAGATAGTTGACAATGCAGTTGATGAGGCTCTTGCCGGCTTTTGTACTCATATCGAGGTAAATATCCATCCCGATGATTCGATAACTGTAAGGGATGACGGCAGAGGAATACCTGTAGATATACAGAAAAAGGCCGGAAAGTCAGCTCTTGAAGTAGTATTTACCATACTTCACGCGGGCGGCAAGTTTGGAGGGGGAGGATATAAGGTATCCGGAGGTCTGCACGGAGTCGGAGCATCTGTAGTGAATGCTCTGTCAGAGTGGCTTGAGGTTCGCGTATTCAAAGACGGCAGCATATATCATATGCGCTTTGAAAAAGGGAATACCGTACAGCATATAGAGGTTGTCGGTACATATGAGGAAAGTAAAAAATCCGGAACAGAGGTAACATTTCTCCCTGACAATACCATATTTGAGGATACCGTATATGACTACGACACACTTATGGTAAGGCTTCGTGAGACTGCATTTCTCACAAAGGGGCTTCGCATCACTCTGACGGACGAGAGGGGCGAAGGAAGAAAGGACAGCTTCTGCTACGAGGGAGGCATCAAGGAGTTCGTAGAATATCTCAACACGGGGAAGACTCCGCTCTATGAAGAGGTCATATACTGCGAGGGAACCAGGGACAATGTTGAGGTTGAGGTTGCACTTCAGCATAATGACTCATATACAGAGGGAACATATACATTTGTCAACAACATCAATACTCCCGAGGGCGGTACTCATCTGAGCGGATTCAGAAATGCTCTCACAAAGACAGTAAATGACTATGCCAGAAAGAATAAGATTTTAAAGGACAATGATGAGAATCTGACCGGAGAAGATATACGCGAGGGTATAACCGCGATAGTAAGCGTCAAGGTAGAAGAGCCTCAGTTCGAGGGACAGACCAAGCAGAAGCTGGGAAACTCCGAAGCTCAGGCTGCTGTCAGCGGGGTGCTTTCTGATCAGCTTACATACTATTTTGAGCAAAATCCGAAGGTGGCCCGAATCATCTGTGAGAAGTCACTTTTATCGCAGCGTGCCCGCAATGCAGCCCGCAAGGCGAAGGAGCTTACAAGAAGAAAATCGGCTCTTGAGGGAAGCGCGCTTCCCGGAAAACTACAGGACTGTACAGAGAGAGATCCCGAGAGATGTGAGATATTCATCGTAGAGGGAGACTCAGCTCTGGGTCCGGCGAAGAACTGCAGAGATGTAAAATTCCAGGCTGTCATGCCTATCAGAGGAAAGATACTGAATGTAGAAAAGGCAAGGCTTGACCGCATATATGCCAATCAGGAGATACAGGGAATGATCACTGCATTCGGAACAGGCATACATGATGATTTTGATATATCAAAGCTTCGCTATAACAAGATCATAATCATGAGCGATGCGGATGTAGACGGAGCTCACATAGCCACACTTATGCTGACCTTTATATACAGATTCATGCCGGATCTGATAAAGGAAGGGCATGTATATCTTGCGCAGCCGCCTCTGTACTACGTGCGAAAAAACAAGAAGCTCTACTATGCGTATTCCGATGAGGAAAGGGACAAGCTTCTTGACATGGTAGGAAAGGATGCTGATGTCCAGAGATTTAAAGGTCTTGGAGAGATGGAGGATCAGGAGCTGTCCGAAACCACCATGGATCCGGAGACGAGGACGCTTCTTCGTGTAAATATGGATGATGATGCAAAATCAGAGCTTGATCTGACATTTACCACTCTCATGGGAGATCAGGTAGAGCCCAGAAGGATGTTCATCGAGAAAAATGCAAAATATGTCAAGAATCTTGATGTATGATGTGATATTCAGGAGAATACATGGAACCAAATACTTACGATAAAGTCCAGGAAGTGGATCTTAAAAGTACGATGGAGAGCTCTTATCTCGATTACGCGATGTCGGTGATCGTGGCAAGAGCCCTGCCTGATGTAAAGGACGGACTCAAGCCCGTTCAGAGAAGGATCCTGTATGCGGCCATGAAGATGGGCGCAACTGCGGATAAGAAGACAAAAAAGTGTGCAACTATCGTCGGAGAAACCATGGGTCACTACCATCCGCACGGCGATTCGTCCATATATGGTGCTCTTGTTTATATGGGTCAGCCCTGGTCCATGAGATACCCTCTGATTGAAAAGCAGGGTAACTTCGGATCCGAGGACGGGGATTCGCCTGCAGCATCCCGGTATACAGAGGGAAAGCTGTCAAGGCTGGCTATGGATATGCTTGACGGAATCAACAAGAATACTGTTGATTTTGTTCCTAACTTTTCAAACGAGCAGGGATACGATGAGCCGTCAATACTTCCGGCAAGAATACCGAATATACTTATAAACGGCACAACCGGTATCGCGGTAGGTATGGCTACGAATATGCCGCCTCACAATCTTCGTGAGGTGATAGAAGCTGCCGTACTGATGATAGATAACCGCGTGAAGGAGGGACGGGAAACAGATATTGACGAGATCATGAAGATCGTCAAGGGTCCTGATTTTCCGACGGGCGCCGAGATACTTGGATATAAGGGTATAAGCGACGCTTTCCGCACGGGACGCGGCAAGATAAAGATGCGTGCCGTATGTGAGATAGAGGAGATGTCGAACGGCAAGCATGCCATCATCGTCAAGGAGCTCCCCTATCTTGTATACAGATCCAAGGTCATAGAGACCATAGCAGATCTTGTCAAGGAAAAAAGAATAGACGGAATAACAGCCGTCAACGATGTATTCGGCAAGGGCTCAAGCGATAAGATGCGTATAGAGCTGCGCCGTGATGTCAATCCTCAGGTTATCTTAAATCAGCTTTACAAGCATACTCAGCTTCAGGACACATTCGGAGTCAACAACCTTTGCATAGTAGACGGCGAACCGAGAACATTGAATCTCAAGCAGATACTTCAGGAGTATCTGCGTCATCAGGAGGATGTGGTAACCCGCCGTACTAAGTTTGATCTGAAAAAAGCAGAGGACAGAGCAGAGATAGTAGCAGGATTTCTGAAGGCCATAGATCATATAGACGAGGTTATCAGGATCATAAGAGAAAGCGAGGATACGGAGGCGGCCAAGGCAAATCTCTCGGCTGCATTCGGATTCACCGACAATCAGGCGCAGGCCATAGTTGATATGAGGCTCCGTGCTCTGACCGGACTCGAGAGAAAGAAGCTTGAGGATGAATTTGAGGATCTCAAGAGAAAGATAGCCTACTACAGATCCATACTTGAGGACGAGAACAAGCTGCTCGAGGTGATACGCACAGAGATCCTTGATATAGCCGGAAAGTACGGAGATGACAGAAAGACGAAGATTGTCTATGATGACTCCGAGCTTGAGGATGAGGATCTGATAGCCGATGAGGATGTTGTCATAGCCATGACCGACAAGGGATATATCAAGCGTATGGATCCCGATAACTTCAAGGCGCAGAACCGCGGCGGAAAGGGAATCAAGGGGATGAGCACGATCAATGATGATTTCATCGTCGATCTGATAACCACAACTACTCATCACAGCCTGAATTTCTTCACCAATACGGGACGCGTATACAGGCTCAAAACATACCAGATCCCTGAGGCATCACGAACCGGACGGGGAGTTGCGATAGTAAATCTGCTCCGCCTGCAGGAGGGCGAGAAGATATCAGCCATCATTCCCCTTGAGGAATATCATGATGACGGCTATCTGCTCATGGCTACAAGAAGAGGACGCATCAAGAAAACACCTATCAATATGATGCGCAATGTAAGGAAAAACGGCCTGGCTGCCATCAACCTTCTTGACGGAGATGAGCTGATAGATGTGAAGTTCACCGACGGAACCATGGATGCCCTTCTGGTGACAAAGAAGGGTATGGCCATGAGCTTCAATGAGAAGGATGTGCGTGCTCAGGGAAGGATGGCATCAGGAGTCAGGGGCATAAAGCTGCGCAGCGGCGATGAGGTGATAGGCTTCCAGCTTTGCGTTCAGGGTGAATATCTGCTGACGGTATCCGAGCTTGGAATAGGCAAGAGAACTCCGATGTCAGAGTTCAAGGTTCAAAAGCGCGGCGGTCTGGGTATACGCTGTCACAGACTCTCTGAGAAGACGGGCGATCTTGTAAGCGCAAACCTGATAGATGATGACCGAGAGATACTTATCATCACCAACGAGGGAATCATCATTCGCATCAATATAAATCATGTGTCGGTTCTCGGAAGGAACGCATCGGGCGTGAAACTCATGAACATAGATGCGGCATCGGGAGTCAGAGTTGCGAAGGTGACAAAGATGTCGAGGTCTTCTCAGGACGGTGAGACAGAGGATGAAGGCGAAGCGGATTTCGAGGCTATTGATGACGATGAAGCAGCTGATGATATCCTCGAAGAGGATATCTACGGGGAAGATGATGAGGAACTCGAGAGTGAAGCTGAAGATATCGACGATGCTGAAACTGATGAAGGATCCGACGAGCAGTAGAGTACGGTTTAAGAAATACACAGCCTGAGCTGAGTGCATACCAGAAAAGGTTTGATCTATGCTGCAGGCAGGAATGATATACAGGCGTGCATTGAGAAATGATTGAGGTTGACAAAACAAGGCATCATCACTATAATCCTTAATGCACGTCCTTGGAGAATTACTCAAGAGGCCGAAGAGGCGCCCCTGCTAAGGGTGTAGGTCGGAAATTACCCGGCGCGAGGGTTCAAATCCCTCATTCTCCGCGAATATGTATCAGCGAGAGCTGATTTGCAAAACTGTCGTATCATTATCGGTACGGCAGTTTTTATTTTGTAAAAAGTCTCTGACAGGCAGTTGATGTTATTGCTTGATTATTGAAAAAAAATAAGATAAAAATACAACTGTGCTTACTTACAAAACGGGCTATGCATAAATAGCCAACAAACTACAGAAAGGACATCATTATGTCAACATTATCACAGGATCATGTAACTATGACTGATGTTCCGGTTATCACCGAGATGCAGGTTGTCCCGGTAGCCGGCTACGACAGCATGCTGATGACGCTCAGCGGCTGCCATGCGCCGTGGTTTACCCGCAATATTGTTATTCTCAAGGACAATGCAGGCCATACCGGAATAGGAGAGATCCACGGAGGCGATTATACCTGCGAATCACTTCGCAGCATGGCAGAGCTTGTGGTGGGTCAGCCTATCACCATGTACCGCTCCATACTTCAGAAGATACATCGTATAGCAAATCAAAATGCTCCTGAGGACGGGGAGGGCATACAGAAGCTCGATATATCGAAGCTCAAGTATGTAGTTAAGTCAGAGTGGGCTATAGAGTGCGCATGCCTTGATCTCATAGGTCAGTTTCTGAATGTTCCCATGTGCGAACTGCTCGGGGAAGGAAAGCAGCGCGATGAGGTGGAGATGCTGGGATATCTTTTCTATGTCAGCGACAAGAAAAAGGCAGCAGAGCTCCCGTATATTGATGAAAGTGATTCATCCGACCCCTGGTTCAGAATTCGCCGTCAGGAGATACTGACACCTGCCCGGATAGTTGAGGAGGCTCAGGCAGCTCATGAAAAGTACGGATTTGAAAACTTCAAGCTCAAGGGAGGAGTACTCAGAGGCGAAGAAGAGATGGAGGCTGCGTCAGCTGTAAAGGCAGCATTTCCGAAGGCCAGAGTCAATGTTGATCCCAACGGAGCGTGGACGCTTAAGGAGGCTATCAAACTTTGCAAGCCCATGGAGGGAGTTTTGACATACATCGAGGATCCGTGCGGTCCTGAGAGCGGTTACAGCGGAAGAGAGATTCTCTCAGAGTTTAAAAACGAGGTAAATCTTCCTGTAGCTACAAATATGATTGCTACAGATTGGCGCCAGTTCTATCACACTCTCGAGACCAAGGCATGCAATATCATTCTTGCCGATCCTCATTTCTGGGGATTTAACGGAACCATTCGTATGTCCATGATACTGGATGCATGGGGTCTGACATGGGGTGTTCATTCAAACAATCATTTTGACATAACACTGGCAGCATTTGCACAGGTGGGATGTGCTGCATACGGAAGATATACTCCGCTTGATACACACTGGATCTGGCAGGATGGTCAGGATCTTCTTGAGGACGCTCCTGTCATCAGAAACGGAAAGATGAAGCTTCCGCAGAAGCCGGGGCTTGGAGTAACACTGAATATGAAGAGACTTGAGGAGGCAAACAGGCTCTATAACAGCCTTCCGAGCCATGACAGAGACGATGCCATGGCTATGCAATATCTGATCCCGAACTGGAAGTATGATCATAAGAAGCCGGCACTTGTAAGATGATTTTGCTTTAAAAGATGGTTCGGGTGATATCGATTAAAGTGCTATCCTCTCCCGTGGCATGTTTGTATGCCACGGGAGAATGCGCTTATAAGACGTTAGGTAAACCTGCAGCAAGAGATATACAAGATATTGTACAGAGTAGAAAAAATCAGAAAGATTAAAAAAATCACGACATTTCTTGTTGACAAACAAAAATCGTGATGGTAGTATTACAAAGCTGTCGCTTGAGA
>CAVIJY010000044.1:0-15393 GCA_963643215.1 Lachnospiraceae bacterium
AGCACGCGGCTGTTAACCGCGGTGTCGTAGGTTCAAGTCCTACTTGGGGAGCTGGTCAGAAACAGAAGGAAGCATAAGTCTATGTTTCCTTCTGTTTTTTTACGCGAATATCGCGATAGTAATGAAAATTAGTAAAGAAAGGTAAAAATTGAAGAGAGTCTGGATATTTCTGTTTGCCGGAGTCGCGCTTGGAGAGCTGATCGGCAGATATCAGGATGGACTCGTATATACACTGCTTCTGGCTGCGGCAGTTATGTCGGCGGCAGCTTTTCTTGTGCATGTCAGGAAGACAGCGCATGCACATCTTGCTTCATTTCTTGTTGTTTTTCTTGTATGTATCACAATCGGCAATATCAGGATCGTGACGGAGCGATCCATTTATGAGTATCATGATGCAAAAACGCCCATGCCGCTCATTCGAAGATTTCTGACGCAAACTGATACGCTTGATGAGCTTTCTTTATCAAAGAGCTGCAGCTGGACATGCAGGATAGAAGGTATCGTGCCGAGAAAATCAGGATTTCTTGTGAGATCAGGACAGGTAAATATATACTGCGATGATGCATCAGAGCTGAAGATAGGGAATACCGCAGAGTTTTCTGGCCAGATGTCAAGGATCACCGGACCGAGAAATCCGGGAGAATGGGACTATGCTGCATCCGCCATGGCCTCGGGCGTGACACACAGGCTTTATGCGCGCAGCTGTACGATAACAAATGCCGACACAGCTTTCTTCGGGCAAAAAATGTATGAAATCAGGACAGCACTGCTGAATCGCATCAGCAGCAACTTTCAGGGAGCGGGTACCGAAAATGATATAGCCTTTTTACGAGCCGCTTTGCTGGGAGATAAGAGCATGATGAGTGATGAGCTTTATGAAATGTATAAAAGCAACGGCATCGCACACCTGCTGGCTATCTCAGGTCTTCATGTTTCAATCATAGGCATGAGCGTCTACAGGAGTCTGAGCAGGCTGATAAAAAAGCTGTTCAAGTCGTTCTTTATGAGCCGCTATACCATTGAGGAGCTGTCTGAGCTGGGACAGAGCGAGCCCTTTCTGATTCCGGAAATGGCGGCCGGTGTGTGCTCTATGGGCTTTCTGGTGGTTTACAGCATACTTACGGGATCCTCCGTAAGCACGGTTCGCGCGGTATTTATGATGGTTATGGTATTTCTGGCGGCCGCCGGCAACCGTACATATGATTTACTGAATGCGGCGGCGTTGGCGGGACTTTGCATCATACTTCGAAGACCGTTTGAGCTGTTCAATTGCAGCTTTCTGCTTTCCTTCGGAGCGGTAGCGGCAATAGGCGGGCCTGCGTCATATATCTCAATGAGACTGCAGGTGCGCAGCTATATATTGAATTCTGTAATCACCAGCCTTTGCATACAGGCGGTCACACTTCCCATAGCAAGCGCGTACTTCTTTGAAATTTCCACATACGGTCTGCTTCTGAATCTCATAGTGATACCGCTGATGACATATGTGATATGGTCCGGGCTCGCGGCTATGCTGATTCCCGCCGCGGGAGGTGCGGCTCATTATCTCCTGAGTTTTTTCGAATGGCTGTGCGCCATGGCGGCAAAGCTGCCGTATAAAACCATACTGCTCGGACGCCCCGCTGTTCTGGCAGCTGCGCTCCTGGCCTGGGCTACGCCATTTAAGAAGTCAGACAGCATCACCTTCCTTGATGTGGGACAGGGCGACGGCATATATATGTATCTGGAGGGAGAACATATTCTGGTAGACGGAGGCAGTACCTCATCAAAATCATTGGGGGAGTATACTCTGGAGCCTTTTTTGAAAAGCTCCAGGGTGAGCAGTCTTGACCGTGTATTTGTGACACATGCGGACAGCGATCACATAAGCGGGATAAGATATCTGCTGACGCAGAGCAGCATAGACATAAAAAGACTTTATCTTCCGGTACAGGCTATGCAAAATCCATCGTATGAGGAACTGATTCGGGAAGCATCGGACGCGGGAGCCGAGCTGATCTTTCTAAAGCAGGGAGATGTGCTTTTGCCGGGACGGGAGGCCGAAGGCAAAGAGGAAGGAACCGTTGAAGACAGGAACACCGGCCATGATGCGAAGCCCTCATGCAGCATCACATGTCTGTGGCCAAGAGCGGATTTCAAGACAGATGATGTAAATGATGAGAGCCTGGTGTTGCTTGTGCAGACGGGAACATTCAGCGCATATCTTGCCGGAGACGCCGGAGCTGAGGTTGAAGCGGAGATTCTCAGAGAAGAATCGGATTTATTCGGATCCGGCAAGCAGACGTATGTTCTTAAATGCGGTCATCATGGCTCCAGAACTTCAAGCTCATATGCACTGATAGAAGCAATGAAGCCGCGATGGGCAGTGCTTTCATACAAGAAGGGCAACTCATACGGACACCCGCATCAGGAGGTCACGGACCGGCTCGATGAACTGGGAGTTAAAACGGTTCATACCTCGCAAAGCGGAGCGATAACTTATCTGATTCCGGGCAACAATGTGGTATTTTGTACATTTCTGGAATCGAAATAGCGTCTTTATGATTCAAATTGACTGGCGATTTGAAGTGTTATTTAAATAACGGATGGTATATACTGTCCTGTGGATAGGATATGAATGATAGAACATATCACAAAAACAGGCGGGTATTATGCTGGTATCGTATACTGCGGTCTGCTTTCTCTGCACAGTGACTATGTGTGTTCTGGCACAGCTGGTATGGGAAAATGACAGACTTGATGATAAAACAAAACGCATATTTTACGGAACATATCTTGTGGTTGTCCTGTCAGGCATAGGCGACTGGGGAGGTATGTTCTTTAACGGCACTCCTGACAGCACGCGGGGTATTCACACATTCCTGAAGCTGATGGACTATATCATAACTCCTATGACGGGAATCTGCTTTGCACGGCAGGTCGCGCAGCCGAACAGATCATATAAAGCAGTAAATGCCGTCGTAGCCTTCAACATAGCTTTTCAGCTGATATCGGTTCTGAACGGATGGGTGTTCTACCTTGACAGCGATAATGTTTACCGGCGAGGCGGGCTCTACTGGATATATATAGTGATCTATACATATACAAGCCTGTTCGGCTATATGGAATTTATAAGGCACGGAAAAAGATTCAGAAGACGCAATACCGGATCACTGACGATGACGCTGCTCATGGTGGCGTCAGGAGCGGTGATGCAGACATGCATGGACGGCGTGAGAATCATATATCTGGGCATGACGATGTGCTCCGTACTATTGTATATATATCTTGCCGAGTTCAACCAGATAGAGATGGATGACGAGCTTGATATAAAGCAGCGCATGATAGAAAGAGACGCGATGACAGGCGTTTTCAGCCGCCATGCTTACAACGAGGCTCTGGATGAATACAGCAGAAGCGGCGCGCCGGAGAAGCTTGCGGTGTTTGTAAGCGATATCAACGGGCTGAAGGATATCAATGACAGGCTGGGGCATTCTGCCGGAGATGAGGTGATACGGGCGGTGGCTTCGTGCCTGAGTGAGTCATTTAAGGATACCGGAAGATGCTTCAGAACCGGCGGCGATGAATTTGTGGTATTTGCCCAGATCACCGGCGAGCAGGCAGAGGTTGCCGCCGCAGGGATAAAAAGGAAGCTGGGCGGGTGGCACGGAATACTGGCCGACAAAGCATATGTGTCGATAGGATATGTTGTGGCGCAGGATCATCCCGGAGTTGATGTGCAGTCATTGACATCAATTGCCGACAGGCTCATGTATGAGGACAAGATAGAATATTACAGGAGTACAGGGAAACAGCCAAGATAGCCTGTTTCGTGCTTCGCACTCCCACAATCCGGTCTCAATTCGGATTCTCGTGGGGCTTTTGCCCCACTTCATCCTCATTGAGAGGCGTGACTCTGTCTCCCACCGACATGTCCCTAAAGGGACTTGCTGCGCGTCGCGGCATGTCGTGGGAGATGAGTTTTGACACTGTAACCAAAACTTTTGTCTTGACAAAAGGAGCCTGTGGATTTATAGTCCTATCCATATTCGAAAGCGAAGGTGCTTTGGCGATAGCCAAGGCGCCTTTTTCACTTTAATTCAATATATGCAGCGGGATGCCGACTGCAGGGAGGAGACGAGGATGAGTACTATACCTGAACTGTACGGAAGCCTGGTTTTTACCGACAAGGTGATGAGAGACAAGCTGCCGCACGACATCTACAAGGCACTGAAGAAAACAATTGATGACGGTGCGCATCTCGAGCTGGATGTAGCCAATGCAGTGGCTATCGCCATGAAGGAATGGGCTGTGGACAACGGAGCAACCCACTTCACACACTGGTTCCAGCCGATGACAGGTTATACGGCAGAAAAGCATGACAGCTTTATCTCTCCTGTAGGCAACGGCGAGGTGATCATGGAGTTCTCGGGCAAGGAGCTCGTAAAGGGTGAGCCCGATGCTTCAAGCTTTCCCTCAGGCGGTCTGAGAGCGACATTTGAGGCAAGAGGATATACCGCATGGGATCCCACATCGCCGGCATTTATCAAGGACGGAACACTTTATATCCCGACAGCATTTTGCTCATATTCAGGAGAGGCACTGGATAAAAAGACACCGCTGCTTCGCTCCATGCAGGCGCTGTCGAAGTCGGCAGTCAGACTGCTGCATCTGATAGGCGAGACAGATGTGAAGTCAGTCACTACAACTGTCGGATGCGAGCAGGAGTACTTTCTGATCGATAAGGAGGACTATAAGCTTAGAAAGGATCTGATCTTCACAGGAAGGACTCTTCTGGGTGCAATGCCTCCGAAGGGTCAGGAGATGGAGGATCACTATTTCGGCGCACTCAAGCCCCGTGTGGCGGCATATATGCACGATCTGGATGTAGAGCTGTGGAAGCTTGGAGTTCCGGCCAAGACGAAGCACAACGAGGTTGCACCGGCACAGCACGAGCTGGCTCCGGTATACGATACAACTAATGTTGCGGCAGATCATAATCAGCTGACCATGGAGGTAATGAAGAAGATCGCGGACAGACACGGTCTGGTATGCCTGCTTCATGAGAAGCCGTTTGACGGGATAAACGGCTCGGGCAAGCACAACAACTGGTCCATGAGTACAGATACGGGAATCAATCTGCTCAATCCGGGCAAGACGCCTGCAGAGAATACAAATTTCCTCATAGCTCTGGCAGCTATCATCAAAGCCGTCGACGAGTATGCCGACCTTCTCAGACTGTCAGTAGCAAGCGCGGGAAATGATCACAGGCTCGGAGCCAATGAGGCGCCGCCGGCTATAATCTCCATATTCCTGGGCGATGAGCTGATGAAGGTTCTCGAGTCCATAAAAAATGATACATTCCTTGTATCCAACGGCGGCAGGGAGATGGATATCGGCGCAACCGTGCTTCCTCACTTCACGCAGGACAATACAGACAGAAACAGGACATCACCCTTTGCCTTTACGGGCAACAAGTTTGAGTTCAGAAGCCTTGGTTCCTCCATCTCGGTTTCGGGACCGAATGTCACACTGAATACCGCTGTCGCAGAGGCATTTGACCAGTTCTATGATATCCTCAAGGATGTTCCGGCAGATCAGATGGATGATGCAATCCATAAGCTTGTGAAGAATACCGTGATCGCGCATGAGAGAATCCTCTTCAACGGAAACGGATATTCACAGGAATGGGTAGAGGAGGCGGAGAGACGAGGCCTTTACAACCTGAAATCCACGCCTGACGCTCTTCCGGCATACATCGCCGAGAAGAATATGGAGCTGTTTGAGAAGCACGGCGTATATACGGAGACAGAGATTCGCTCCAGATATGAGGTGAAGCTGGAGAAATACTCC
Source organism: Lachnospiraceae bacterium (assembly GCA_963643215.1). GTDB lineage: Bacteria > Bacillota > Clostridia > Lachnospirales > Lachnospiraceae > Darwinimomas. Next base: position 5,833 of record CAVIJY010000044.1, read on the forward strand.
AAGACGATTCATATCGAGGCGCTTACGATGCTTGATATGATCACGCATCAGTTCGCACCGGCTGTGATGAAGTATATGGACACGGTATCCGGATCCATCATACAGAAAAAGCAGGCTGATGCGGAGCTTGCAAGCACGGCTCAGCTGAAGCTGCTGAAGACTCTGTCTGCGGGATATGACAAGCTGGCAGAGCTTTCGGATAAGCTGACGGAGGATGTTGAGAAAACAGAGAAGATCGCTGATTCCCTGACTCAGGCAAAGCAGTATCATGAGGTGGTTCTGACAGATATGTCAGAGCTCAGAAAGGCGGCAGATGCTCTGGAGACTCTGATTCCGTCCGATATACTTCCTTATCCGACATATGAGGATATTCTGTTTTATGTTTGATTCAGCAGAGATATAGATACTTAAAGTCAGGCTGTGTAAATGCGGCCGGGTCGGGTATGATAACTGCCGGGCACCGGACGCGGACATGGCCTGATTTTGCGGCTTATATATCAAAAGCTGCCTCCGGCAGCGTCAAATGAGGTGAAAAATGGTTACATTGAATCAGGATTATCTGAAGCTTCGCGGAAGCTACCTGTTCTCTGAGATAGCAAAGAGAGTCGCCGCCTACAGTGCTCAGCATCCGGACAGGAAGATCATACGTCTGGGAATAGGCGATGTCACGCGCCCGCTGACACCCTCCGTCATCTCGGCTCTACACAAGGCAGTGGACGAGATGGCTCATGAGGAGACATTCAGAGGATACGCACCCGATCTGGGATATGATTTTCTCAGAAACGCCATCGCGGAGAATGATTATCAGAAGAATGGATGCGATATCCGTCCGGATGAAATCTTTGTATCCGACGGAGCAAAGAGCGACTCGGGCAATATTCAGGAGATATTCGGCGCAGACTGCACGGTGGCGGTATGCGATCCCGTATACCCGGTATATGTCGACACAAATGTCATGAGCGGCCGGGCAGGAAACTATGATGAAACAAACGGACTCTGGGACAAGATCATCTACATGCCGTGTGTAGCATCCAACGGATTTGCTCCCGAGCTTCCGAAGGAGATACCGGATCTTATATATCTGTGCTTCCCGAACAATCCGACCGGCGCGACCGTGACAAAGGATGTGCTGCAGACATGGGTTGACTTTGCCAACAGACACGGAAGCGTGATCATCTACGACGCGGCTTATGAGGCCTATATATCAGAGACAGGCATCCCGCATTCAATCTACGAGTGCGAGGGAGCGCGCACATGCGCCATCGAGCTGCGCTCGTTCTCAAAGAACGCAGGATTCACCGGACTGCGTCTTGGCTTCACGGTCATACCGAAGGATCTGATCCGCGAGGGCGTGCAGGTTCACTCACTCTGGGCAAGAAGACACGGGACAAAGTACAACGGAGCGCCGTATATCGTACAGAGAGCCGGAGAGGCGATCTATACTCCGCAGGGACAGGCAGAGGTGCGTGAGCTTGTGGGATACTATATGACCAATGCGGCATATATCATGTCGGGTCTTAAGCAGGCCGGATATACGGTATCCGGAGGTGTAAACGCTCCTTATATCTGGCTTAAAACACCTGACGGTATGGGCAGCTGGGAGTTCTTTGACCATCTGCTTTCGACAGCGGGGGTTGTCGGAACGCCGGGCGCAGGCTTCGGCCCCAGCGGTGAGGGATATTTCAGATTGACGGCATTCGGAGCGCATGAGGCTACAAAAGAGGCCATAGAGCGTATAAAGAATATGTGAGCGGGCAGACTCTGAACAGCGCTTTGTGCTGAGGTCTTCAGCGCGAGGATATGGAGGTTTATGATGAAGATTGAATTTACTAAGATGCACGGATGCGGCAATGATTATGTATACATCAACGGCTTTCGCTATGATATAGATAATGCGACCAAGCCTCAGCTCGCCGTACGCCTGTCGGAAAGACATTTTGGCATAGGATCGGACGGCCTGATATTTATAAATCCATCCAAGATCGCGGATTTTGAGATGGAGATGTACAATGCCGACGGCTCACGCGCGGAGATGTGCGGAAACGGAATCAGATGCGTGGCAAAGTATGTATATGATCATCATATGACGGATAAAACAAGTTTTGCAATCGAGAGCTTCGGAAAGATCAAATATATCACGGTAAAGGTTGCCGACGGAGAGGTGACTGAGGCCACGGTCGATATGGGTGAGCCGATACTGAAGGGCGAGGAGGTGCCTGCGGATACGGGCATACTGACAGCCGATGAGAACGGATACATCATCGCGCGCCCGCTTACGGTGCTTGACAAAACATTTGATGTAACCTGCGTATCCATGGGCAATCCTCATGCGGTTGTATTTACGGATACGGCCGATGTGGAAAAATACGGCCCGGATTTTGAGGTGGCAGCGGCATTTCCCAATCGCGTCAACACGGAGTTTGTAAATGTGATAGACCGCAGCAGCGTGGATATGCGCGTGTGGGAGAGAGGAACCGGAGAGACGCTGGCATGCGGCACCGGATGCTGCGCGACTACAGTAGCCTGCGTGCTGAACGGACTGACAGACGAGGAGATAACGATACACGTGCTGGGCGGAGATATCCGTGTTCGCTGGGACAGAGAAAGCAATCATATATATATGACAGGACCTGCAGCTGTTTCCTTTACCGGAGAGGTGGAGATCTGACGGTTAGTCAGGAGATAATGACAAGAAGAGGCGGATGCCCCGAAGGCTGTATATATGCGGCCGTCGGGGCATCGCGCTGTTTTACGGGATATGCGGATCGTCCGGGACTTTTTGTTGCGGCGGGAAGTGACAGGATATAGAATAGCGGTTATGAAAGACATAAATGCCGATATCAAAAATCATACATTTGCGGGTATCTATCTGCTGTACGGGGATGAGTCATTTCTGAAGAGAAGCTATAAAAACCGTCTGAAGAAGGCTATCGCAGGTGACGATGATATGAACTGCATATGCTTTGAGGGGAAGGATATCAGCGTCGATGATGTGATAGACGCCGCAGATACCCTGCCCTTTTTCGCAGAACGCAAGCTGATAGTCATAGAGAACAGCGGCTGGTTTAAGGGAGCCAGGGACGAGCTGACGGAATATCTGGACAGACTTCCGGCAACTACGACTTTGCTTTTTGCAGAGGATGAGGTTGATAAGAGAGGCAAACTTTACAAGAAGGCGGCGAGTATCGGGCGAGTTGCGGATATGAGTCATCCGAAAGAAGATGAGCTGGTACGCTGGGGAGCGGGCGTGCTGGGTATGGCGGGAAGGAGAATCACGGCATCGGACATGCGGCTGATCATCGAATGCACAGGCAACGATATGGAGCGTCTCAAGGGAGAGCTTGACAAGCTGATAGCCTATACAGAGGGCAGAGAAGCCGTCACAAGGCATGATATCCAGACGGTTACGACTGTTACGGAGACGAACCGGATATTTGATATGGTGCGTGCCATAGCATCAAGGCAGACTGCGACAGCTATGAGGCTCTATGAGGATCTGCTGGCATTGAAGGAGCCTCCGCTTCGGATCATATATCTGATATCAAGACAGTTTAATCAGATGCTCCTTGTCAAGGATATGATGGGTGAGGGAGCCGGAAAGGATGCGATAGCGTCGGCATTGAAGCTGCCGGCAGGTGTTGCTGATCGTATGATGAAGCAGGTCCGCAATACCCCGAGAGCACTGCTTTTATCATATGTAAGGCGCTGCGTAGAGACGGAGCAGCTGGTGAAGACAGGCGCCATGCCGGAGAAGATAGCGGTGGAGCTGCTGATATGCTGATATATTGTGATGTGCCGGTACGCCGGTAAACTGACGGAGCGGTATGCTGATACAGCGATATACTGATACAGCGATATACTGATATATAAAACACCCCGGATGCGCATTGCATCCGGGGTGAGATCGTACATATGATTGACAGGAGATTACTGAATCTTGTTTACGGCAGCGGTCATTCTGGAAACCTTGCGAGCAACCTTGTTCTTGTGGAATACTCCCTTGGAAGCAGCCTTGCTCAGCTCCACCTCGGCATCACGTAAACTTGCTTTAGCAGCCTCTTTGTCGCCTGAAGCTACTGCAGCATCAACCTTCTTAACATATGTCTTTACCTTTGACTCGATGGCTGTATTTCTAGCTGCATTTCTTTCAGCAACTTCGACTCTCTTCTTAGCAGATTTAATGTTAGCCAACTTGACACCTCCTGAATTATCAGCAAAAATATTCAAACAATGCGGAAAGATTCCCGCAATGCCTACTTATTCTATGCCATGACACTGATGTTGTCAAGATGAAATAATTTTTGTATAATCTGAATCGTTTGAGCATTCTCATTGGCACGGGAATGCCGATTTCAGGCTTTATGATATCGGTGCAAACATAAAACCGGCTTGTGATGAGCCACAGAACAGAGGGGTGCAGAGAGCATGAAGAAGGAGCTTATAGAGATAGCCAAAGAGGCCATAAAGGAATCTCTTCCGGATGCGGCGGTAAAGAGAGCATTGGCGGACATCGGGCCGTGCGAGGGAAAGACAGTCATAGTATCAGTAGGAAAGGCCGGCTGGCAGATGGCGAAGGCAGCAGCGGAGTGTCTGGACGGAAGATACGATGAAGGATATGTCATCACAAAGTACGATCATTCAAAGGGAGAGATAGACAAGTTTACGATCTACGAGGCCGGACATCCGGTTCTGGATGAGAACTCCGTAAGCTCAACCGGCGCTGTCATAAAGGCGGTAGAGAACCTGACCGGCAAGGACAGAGTGCTGTTCCTGCTTTCGGGCGGAGGGTCGGCTTTGTTTGAAAGCCCGGCCATATCGCTTGAAGAATTCACCCGGATAAACAAGGAGCTGCTTGCCTGCGGCGCGGATATAGTGGAGATGAACACCATACGCAAGCGCATATCAAAGGTCAAGGGAGGACGATTCGCGAAGATATGTGCTCCGGCGCATGTCTATTCCATCATTCTCTCGGATATCGTAGGGGATCATCCGGATATGATCGCATCAGGCCCGGCATATCCCGACAGCTCCACATCGGAGGATGCACTCAATATAGTAAAAAAGTATGACCTGAAGTTCTCCGATGAGGTGATGGAGATGCTTAAGGCAGAGCCTGTAAAGGAGCTTGACAATATAACAACCATGGTGACAGGCGGCGTATCGCAGCTGTGCGCCTCAGCGGCAGACGCATGCAGACGCCGCGGATATGAAACCATGATACTCGGGGACAATCTGTCCTGCGAGGCAAGAGACGCGGGAAGCTTTCTCGGAACCATAGGAAGCTATCACGCGGGCAGCGCAAGAAAGCTGGCATTTGTCGCAGGCGGAGAGACGGTTGTGCATCTCAAGGGACACGGCAAGGGCGGACGCAATCAGGAGATAGCGCTTGCGGCGGCAGAGAAGATCGCCGGACTCAGCGGTGTGACGGTCATCTCGGTCGGCTCGGACGGTACAGACGGCCCGACAGATGCTGCAGGCGGCGTAGTAGACGGGGATACGGCGGGAACGCTGCTGGCCAAGGGCATGAAGATATTTGACATCCTTGAGGACAATGACGCATACAACGGGCTTAAAGAAGCGGACGGTCTTGTGATAACAGGCGCCACGGGCACCAATGTAAACGATGTTGCGATAGTCACGGTTGAGTGATATCGCAGGAAACTGCAATAGTGAAAGAGCATATGGATAAGAGTAAGATTCGCAACTTCTGCATCATAGCGCATATAGATCACGGCAAGTCCACTCTCGCCGATCGGATCATCGAGGCCACGGGGCTTCTGACAAGCCGTGAGATGCAGGAGCAGGTTCTCGACAATATGGAGCTGGAGCGGGAACGCGGCATAACCATAAAAAGTCAGGCGGTAAGAACTGTATATAAGGCAAAGGACGGTCAGGAATATATATTCAATCTGATTGATACTCCGGGACATGTGGATTTCAACTATGAGGTTTCCCGCTCTCTTGCGGCATGCGACGGAGCGATACTGGTGGTTGACGCTGCACAGGGGATAGAGGCTCAGACGCTGGCCAATGTATATCTCGCGCTGGACCATGATCTTGAAGTATTTCCGGTTATAAACAAGATAGATCTTCCCAGCGCCATGCCGGATCAGGTGGCAGACGAGATCGAGGATGTGATAGGTCTGGAGGCACATGATGCTCCGAGGATATCCGCCAAGATGGGAATCGGCATAGATCAGGTTCTTGAGGCCATAGTCGAGAAGGTGCCCGCGCCGAAGGGGGACGAGAACGCACCGCTTAAGGCGCTGATCTTTGACTCGCTGTATGATTCATACAAGGGTGTGATAGTATTTGTCCGTATGTTCGACGGAACGGTAAAAAAAGGAACACGCATACGCTGCATACAGACCGGAGCCTCTCAGGAGGTGGTCGAGGTCGGATACTTCGGCGCGGGACAGTTCATCCCGTGCGATGAGCTGACAGCCGGGATGGTCGGATATATCACCGCAAGCATCAAGAATGTGAAGGACACCGAGGTCGGAGATACCATAACGGATGCCGACAGACCGTGCGAAAAGGCGCTTCCCGGATACAAGAAGGTGACACCCATGGTTTACTGCGGCCTTTATCCGGCGGACGGGGCGCATTATGATGATCTGAGAGATGCGCTGGAGAAGCTTCAGCTCAATGACGCCTCGCTGTTTTATGAGCCGGAGGTTTCGCTTGCATTGGGATTCGGCTTCAGATGCGGCTTCCTTGGTCTGCTTCATCTTGAGATCATACAGGAACGCCTGGAGAGAGAATACGGACTTGATCTTGTGACGACAGCTCCCGGGGTTATATACAAGGTATACAAAACCGACGGAACAGTGGTCGAGCTTACCAATCCTTCAAATCTGCCGGATCCGAGCGAGATAGAGCATATGGAGGAGCCCATAGTATCGGCGGAAATCATGGTGACAAAGGAGTATGTCGGCAACATCATGACGCTGTGTCAGGAAAGACGCGGCGTATATGTCGGGACGGAATATATAGAGATGAACCGCGCCATCCTGCGCTACGAGCTGCCGCTGAATGAGATCATCTATGATTTCTTTGACGCACTCAAGGCCAGATCAAAAGGCTACGCTTCTCTGGACTATGATCTCAAGGGGTATCAGCCGTCAAAGCTTGTCAAGCTTGATATACTGATCAACCGCGAGACCGTGGACGCATTGTCCTTTATAGTACATGCCGACTCTGCCTATGAAAGAGGCCGGAGGATGTGCGAGAAGCTGAAGGATGAGATCCCGAGACATCTGTTTGAGATACCGATTCAGGCAGCGGTGGGAGGAAAGATCATAGCGCGTGAGACAGTCAAGGCTCTGAGAAAGGATGTCCTTGCAAAATGCTACGGCGGAGATATCACAAGAAAGAAGAAACTTCTGGAAAAGCAGAAGGAGGGCAAAAAGCGGATGCGGCAGATCGGCAATGTGGAGATTCCGCAGAAGGCCTTCATGAGTGTTCTGAAACTGGATGAGGAGTGATGGCGATAAAGAGAAACAACGCACCGGAGAGGTTGCCGCTCGAGCTGTATATCCATATACCGTTTTGCGTGAAGAAATGCGGATATTGCGACTTTCTGTCCATGCCTGCCGATGATGATGTCAAGGCAAGATATGTAAGCCAGCTGATCAATGAGATACGCGCGCAGTCGTCGGCATACGGCGATTATCACATAACGAGCATATACTTCGGCGGCGGCACGCCGTCCATACTGAAGGGGACAGCAATCGCCAGCATCATGAGCGCGATATACGAGTGCTGGTATGTGGATGCGAGCGCGGAGATCACGATAGAATGCAATCCGGGCACGGTTACGGAAAATAAATTCGGAATGTATAAGGCCTCCGGAATCAACCGCGTGAGCATAGGGCTGCAGTCGGTACATGACGCAGAGCTTAAGCTGCTGGGACGGATTCACAACTTTGAGGATTTTCTCAATACATATCAATACGCGCGCGACGCGGGAATAGAGAATATCAATGTGGATCTGATGAGCGGGCTTCCGAGGCAGACCACGGCAGACTGGGAGGAAACCCTGAGAAGGGTAGTCATGCTGAAGCCGGAGCATATATCGGCATATTCACTTATCATAGAGGAAGGCACGGCTTTTTACGGCATGTACGGGACTGCCGAGGGGAAAAAGCTCCTGCCGGATGAGGATACGGATCGCGAAATGTATCACAGGACGCGAGAGCTGCTGGAAAAGAAAGGATATAAGCGATACGAGATAAGCAATTATGCCAGAGAGGGCTTTGAATGCCGTCACAATATAGGCTACTGGACAGGCGCAGAGTATCTCGGACTCGGTCTTGGCGCTTCGAGCTTTATAAAGAGACACCGCTTTCATAATGAAAATGATCTGGCGACATATCTTGACTATGACTTTTCATCAGATGTAACCATGATTTATCAGGATCTGGAAAAGCTGCGCACGGAGGATGCCATGAGCGAATTCATGTTCCTGGGGCTGCGGATGATACAGGGCGTATCCGGCGAAGAGTTTGCACGGCGGTTCGGCCTTAACATGTTCGATGTATTTGATATGCCGATTTTTAAAAACAGAAAGAACGGACTGCTTGAGGTGGACGGCTCTCAGGTAAGGCTGACGCAGCGCGGTCTGGATCTGGCAAATGTGGTGATGAGGGACTTCATCTAGCATATGAACGATGGTTGCAGGATCGCGGGGCGTGTGATAGTACCGGTCTTTCGGAGTTGAAGTGTAAAATATGGTGCTAAGCCCAGAATTAAAATCTGTGGCTTAGCATTTTTTAATCTCTCCTTCATTTAGAAAATAACAGCAAGCTGTTTTATGGTCAGAAAAACTAATGAAAAAATATATTTATTGGATACTCCTTGCAGTGTTTGCTGCCATTTTCGGCACAAGCATCTATTTTATTATCGACTACTGCAAAGAAGCAGGCAGGCAAGCCGAGCTTTATGGTAATCTGGCTTCCATGGTGGATGCTGCGGCGCAGGACGATACGGTTACGGAACTGACGGAACAGATTCCGTACTCAGAAGAAAAGACGATTTTGCCGGAGCTTGCAGAGCTTTATCAGCAGAACAGCGATTTGGTGGGCTGGATCAGCATTGCAGATACCAACATCAACTATCCCGTGATGCAGTCGGTGAATGAGCCGAACTTTTACCTGAAGCACGGCTTTGACAGGGAATATTCCAACTACGGCTGTCCCTATGTGCAGGAGGACTGTGATGTGCAGAAGCCATCCGACAACCTCGTTATCCACGGACACCATATGAAGAACGGTTCAATGTTTGCACATCTCGATAAGCTCACAGATGAAGATTTCTGGAGTGGGCATCGGACTATTACCTTCAATACACTGACGGACAAGCAGGAGTATGAGATTGTTGCCGTGTTCCGCACAGTTGTCTACAAAGACAATGCCGACTCTTTCAAGTATTATTGCTTTGTGGATGCAGAGAGTCCCGATGAGTTTGACGGCTATATTGCAAGGTGCAAGGAATTGTCCATCTATGATACCGGCGTGACCGCCGAATACGGCGATAAGCTCATCACGCTGTCTACCTGCG